>CAZTZA010000010.1:22201-43494 GCA_964618015.1 uncultured Spirochaetaceae bacterium
CAGAATTGTAAAGGTTATGAGCGATTACACCATCGGTAATCAATTCCTTTCTCACGTCATCCTCGGCCAGATAAAGATACGCTGAGGTTTCTAGTTCACAGGCATGGGATATACCTCCGGGATATTTACTCTCGCGCCAACTCGGCAGAAATTTTGGATCTACCGTCAGGAGTTGCCACCAAGAACAAGCCGTACACTCAGCATCTGTCTCTAAATTCACGCGCCGTGCGGCAATATCCAAGTTGGGAGCGTTTGACCCGTGGCCATTGAGGAACACGATTCTCTTAAATCCGTGGTAAGCAAGGCTTACGCCGATGTCGATGATACACTTGACGAAGTGTTCCCAATGAATGTTGATAGTTCCTGGAAAGTCCATCACGTGGGCAGTGTAGCCGTGTACAAACGGGTGCATTACTAGTATCTCATCCGGGATTTGCCGGGCTGCTGCCTCAGCGATGCCTTTGGGACAGACCACGTCCACGTCTAGCGGTAGGTGCGGTCCATGTTGTTCAGTTGACCCCACCGGGCACACGACAACTCGTTCAGCTTCTACCGCCTGATTGATCTCTGGCCATGTCAGTTTCTCATAGCGCCAAGACTCACTGCGTTCCATCGATTCCTCCTCATTGTAATCGCACGGTAACTAGACCGTACGGCTTAACCATCAACCGCACTACCCCATTCTGTACCGGCAACTGCTCTTGATCATTTTCTACTAGATCACATCGCCAGGCGGAGCTAAACGGCGTGCTCCCAGCATTGAGGCGAGCAGCTGCGGTCCTACCCGCTACCTCGCGAAGCCTTATAATTAGGCCGCGGTGCTGTCCGGTAGGGCTGTCCTCGGCTCTTTTGATCGCTTGCACAATCAAAGACGGGTCTAAATTCATGCCCAGAAACTGACCGGAGAGCGCTGGACGTCTTACCGAGTCAACTACGGTTGATAATAGGCCGTGCGATGGAGCGGGAACGCTGTCCTTATCGAATAAGGATTCATCTTTCCGGTCGTTGGAGTCCTGATCTAGTGTAAGATTTAATCTCTCAACTTTACGAGTATCTTCGTTCTCGCTGGCCAGTGGCGGCGTTACCCACATAGGCAACTCCTGGTGACAGCGTATTCCGAAGCGAGTTGCGCGTACAGGATCAAACGAGCCAGAGTGGCTGGTCATACAAAAATCCAGATCGATAAATCCGTTCTGCCAGCTTTCTGAGCCTTGGAATAACGGAGCATTGGTATTCTCTAGGTTGTTCAGTACGTAGAAGAAAAGCCCCGCTTCACGCGGCGTGTACGTTATTTCATCCCAGGCATGGGTTCGGATTCCGCCTACTTGAACCACTGCAGGTCCTATTGGGCTGACCACGGTAGTGAGCTGTTCGTTGCTTATAGCGACAAATCGGTTCAGTCCAGTAAAGCCAGTGAATGATCCGGGAAGCTGGTCGCGTCCTAGCTGGATGATGGCGTTGGCGATCTCGCAGTGTACGACAGGATTAGCGATTGATAGTGGCAGACCAAGGTATCCTTCCTCCTTTCCGAGAGTCTCTTGTTTTCTTAGTCGGTTTCGGAAGCGAATCAACGGTTCGTCAGCATAAAGACTGACCTCTTGCGTGAGACGAGCGACAATACCATTTACTTCTGTCTCTGATTCCAGCTCCAGCGTTGCAACCACCGGACCTCTTCTTCCTATACGAATAGAAGTGACCCTTGAGTTGGAAGAGTGCACCAACCAGTCTTGCTCGGGGATACGTCCCATCACGGTGCGTTTACCATCGTATCCCTGCCAGGTAGGGTCTTGTGCCACCACCCTGCCGCGCATGTCATATAGATCCTCGTGGAATCGAGGCTTCATCTGGCGGTAGATAAATTGACCAGCACCATGTTCAGCGGTTGGGCAGAGGAGCTCACAGTCTTCGTTCTTATCCACGATCGAGATCACGCCTTTTTCGGGTGTTACGGTGATCTTATAGAAGCAGTTTTCAATTGTACTTTCCGAGACGTTCAGTTCGCACGTATCATGTTTTCTATTGCAACTAGGAATAATCAATACAGTTTCCCAGCCAAGCGGCTCGACATCTGGGGTACGGAAGCAGACTTCGTATCCCAGATGGTCGCCGCGTGTGAGCTGGGCTGGGAGGCGTTTTCCGCTGTGGGGGTGCAGTACGTGTAGGTTGCTGATTTGACTTTTTTGCCAACTGCGGTCTTTGACAAAGACGGTCTGGTACTCACTGCGAGCCCAGCTGGACGGGTTCAGTATACGCACAGCTGGACCCCTATTATCCGGATCAGCACAAAGTAGCGCGCTGAGGCGTGTCAGCAGACGGCGGGATATCTGGTCAGCAGCAACTGCAAAGGCGCGCTTATCCGTCCAGGTAGAACGAGAAAAGTCCCAAGAATGCTCGAAGCGTCGGCTATCCGACTGCGGTTGGAACTGATCCCAACCCCACTGCGAGCTCCCGTAGGTGTGCTCGGTGAAGAGCAGTAAGTTCTCCTGGATAGAGTCCAATTCTTCTCGCGGATACCGTGGAGCATCGGCTCGTACATGTGGCAGAAAGCTTGATAGGCGTTCAGCGGTATTCCACCGCGCCGCAGCTCTACGTTTAGCGACAAATGCGTCGGCATAAGTCAGCGGATCGTCTGCCCAGGCGCCAGTGAAGTCGCCGCATGCTGTTGGGATAGACGCTAATTCGCTCTGTCGCACAATTTCATCCATAAATGCGGCAGGCGTTGCAAGAACGACTTCGAATTCGTTTACATGTTCCCGGTACCAACGAATCCCATCCATTAAGTGGGTCAGAACAGGACCGTTATCGTATCCTACAACTAAGTGAACGGCGGTGAACGGATAACGCTTGCCGAGCGACCGGTGCCAGGCGACGATTTGCCGCAGACGCTCTGCTACGGTATTTGGGTGTAGGAAGCAGTTAGCCGATTTGTCGAAATAGAAGTCGTGTAGTTCATTGCCTCCATATAAATTAACCAATATCTCTGATTCGTCGGCAGACTTCCAGCGGAAGATCGGCGGAACCTTTGCATGGTACATGTTATCCTTATATGCACCGCGCCAGAACATCAGGTAGTCGACGCCGCTTCCGGATAGCACTTGCGGTAGGCTCCAGGTCATTCCAGGCATGTCGCTGAGGATAGCTGTGCGGGCTTGTATGCCGAGCTCGTCAGCCAGGTGACGATTGGCCAGGTAGCAGACCCGGGTCATCTCCTCACTGTCGATGTGCTCATACTCCAGGTTTGCATAGGTAGCGCACAGCTCTATATGGCCATTCTGTACTGCCTGTGCGAGCGCGCGCAGACGACCAGTGTCGCGTAATTCACGGTACGCTTGGAAGAAGATTGACGACTCCAGCGTCCAGCGGAAGCCCCGCTCTACAGCCCCAAGAACCTGATCGAGACCGTTAGCCCAGCCAGCGCGTACCGCATCGATTTTTTTGGTGTAGCCGTGGTCGGGGTGACAGGTATGCGAAACAAAAATCGTGAAGCGTTTGCTCACCGTGACGGTGCTTTACTCTTGCCATCGCCGGACTGGGCTTTATTACCTTTTTCGATCTTGGCCCAAGAATCTCTGAGGCTAATAGTGCGGTTGAAAACTATGCGGTTGGAGGTCGTGTCCCGTGAATCGAGACAGAAATAGCCGTTGCGGATGAACTGCACAGCCTGAGACGGCTGAGTGGAGTGAAGTCCAGGTTCCAGTTTGCAGTTGGTAAGAATCTTTAGAGCATCTGGGTTGAGGTAGTCTCTCCAATCTTCGTCGTCACCGAGATCATTCATATTGGCTTTAGTGAACAAACGATCGTATAAGCGCACCTCAGCATCGAGCGCGTGGGCAGCCGACACCCAGTGCAGGGTACCCTTTACCTTGCGGCCGTCAGGAGTGCCACCGCCACGTGATTCGGGGTCATAAGTGCAGTGCAGCTCCATGGGCCGACCCTGTTCATCACGTATTACTTCCTTACAAATAACGTAATAGGCATGCTTAAGTCTTACTTCGCTGCCGACTGAAAGACGGAACCACTTACGTGGGGGATTGTCTCTGAAATCATCCCGTTCGATGTAGAGCTCGCGGCTGAATGGTACCAGACGATTACCCGTCGACGGATCTTCAGGGTTATTCTCGCACTGGATCTGCTCAATTTGATCAACTGGGTAGTTGGTGATGATTAACCGAATAGGATCTAGTACGCCCATAAATCTAGAGGCTGAGCGGTTGAGATGTTCTCGTAGGATATGCTCAAGCATCTCGACTTGTACTAGCACGTGCGTCTTGCTTAGGCCCACGGCGGTAGCGAAGCGGCGCAACACTTCTGGAGGAACGCCCCGCCGCCGGAGGGCGGCTATAGTCGGCAGGCGTGGATCGTCCCAGCCGGACACCTCATTTCTCTCCACCATCTGTTTCAGACGTCGCTTGCCCGTCATTGTGTGAGAAATGTAGAGATGGTTGTACTCAATTTGTCGTGACGGAAAAATACCAAGCGTTTTGATGAACCAGTCGTAGAGCGGTCTATGAGTTTCATATTCTAAGGTGCAGAGTGAGTGGGTAACCTCCTCAATCGAATCTGATTGGCCGTGCGCCCAATCATAGGTGGGATAGATGCACCAGCGATCACCCGTCCGGTGATGCTCGGTGAACATGATCCGGTACATCACAGGGTCACGCAGATAAACATTGGGTGCCGCCATGTCAATCTTGGCTCTGAGGACGCAGACACCCTCGTCAAACTTTCCTGCTCGCATGCGCCCGAATAGATCTAAGTTTTCCTCTACCGAACGAGTGCGGTAAGGGCTCTCCTGACCTGCTGACTGTGCCACGCCACGGTAAGAGATGATCTCCTCGGCGCTTAGGTGGTCTACGTATGCTTTGCCGGACTTGATCAAACGGATGGCAAGATCATAGAGCTGTTCGAAGTAATCGGATGCGTAGTATTCTCGTGTCCCCCAGTCGAAGCCTAGCCAACGAATATCAGTCTTTATTTGATCGACGTAGTGGTTTTCCTCACGCTCTGGATTAGTGTCATCGTATCGAAGTGCGCAGATACCACCGAATTCAGCAGCGATACTGAAATTGACGCAAATCGCCTTGACATGGCCAATATGCAAGTAGCCAGACGGTTCCGGCGGAAACCGGGTTTGTACGCGTCCTCCATAGCGATCAGATTTGACATCGTGTTGAACAGCAGCACGCACAAAATCCTGACCCGCAGGAACCCCAGCCTGGTTTTCTGAGGTATTCATGATCCGGACCGATAAGCGACGATCAGACCATCGCGGATCGGTACAAGGGAGACAATCCAGCCGGGGTCATCAATGATTTTGGTAGTGAACCGACGGATACCCACCGTACTTTCGGAACGGTCAGCCTCGTCGAATATACGACCGCTCCACAACATGTTGTCGATAATCAATACACCTCCCGGACGTAGCTTATCTTGAATCACGGGTAGTGAGTCCGGATAAGAAGCTTTGTCGATGTCGTTGAAGATCACGTCATATGGACCATCGGATTCTCTTAGGGCGGCAACAGCTTCGCCCACGTGGTATTTTACGATATCTTCGTATCCAAGCGCTGATAAATGCTGACGTGCGCGGACTGATAGCGTTTTATCCCACACCACGTGTTGCACAGTGCCTCCTCCGTTTTCCTTGACGGCACGAGCAAACCAGGCGGTCGAGTAACCAAACCCAGAGCCTAATTCAAACACTGAACGTGCACCGATCATACGAGTGATCTGGTAGCAGAGATGTCCTGAGGCTGGTCCCACAATAGGGAACCCAGACCGTCTCGCGTGTTCCTCCATCTTCCGGAGTTCTTCGTCGCGAGGAGGAATGAGTTTGTCTAGGTAGTTTTGAGCCTCGGGGGCAATCAGGTCCATAGTCGATCCTCGCCTCTCGGCGCTTTATGAGCAAGCGGTAGATAGTAGTTAATCCATTCGTAAGCCGCCGTTAACAGCGACCGTACTACCGGTGATATAAGAAGCGGACTCTGAAGCGAGAAACAAGACTGCCCCTGCACAGTCTGCAGGGAGACCGAGTCTCTTGACGGCAGTTGCGAGCCGAAGCGTTTCCAGGTTCTCGGGCGCGTTAATTCGGTCATGTATAGAGGTGAGGATAATTCCTGGCGCCACTGTATTAACAGTAATACCAGTATCCCCCAACTCCTTTGCAAGGCTCCGTGTTAGAGATGATAGGCCGCCCTTCGCCACTACATATGCAGTGGCACCACCGCCGCCACCAGTATGTGCGGATATCGAGGAGATATTGATGATTCGTCCCCACCCTTGTTGACGCATTGCGGGAGCAAGCAGACGGCTAAGAGACATGGCTGCAGTGAGGTTTAGCGTCAACGTGGTGTGCCATGTCTCAAGTGTGGCGTCAAGTAGAGGCTTGGGTTCCAGCACATCTCCGGCGTTGTTGATCAGGATGTCAATTGGTCCACCCAGTTGCTCAGCTGCTTTGGTGCAGAGGTTCTCAACCTGTTCATCGTCGGTTAGGTCAGCGCGGATCGCAGCCACTAGCGTGTCAGGGGATCGGGCTGCTATATCTTCTGCGGCTGAAGTGCTAGTTCGGTATCCTATCGCCACTGCGGCACCGTTTTCGATGAACGTCTCGGTGATAGCTCGTCCGATGCCAGTAGCCCCCCCAGTTACCAGTACGCGGCGACTTTGTAGGTCAACATGAAGATCCATCGTGATTCCTCCATTATTCAGTATGTCGGTATTCTCGGCAGGAAAATTGGAAACTATCCCAACTATCGTTTTTGCGCTGGGCTGATGACGCTATTGTAGCTAGAATCAGTCGATGTCTTTGCAGCACAACATATGATTGAAGGGGAGAATACTCGAATGACAGGTAGCCTACCCTATTCATCACTTACTGACTGGCAGCAGCAGGTAGCCGACCCGAAGCTTCGTGGCAGCCTTTTCCTGACAGGGTCGGCTGGCTCTGGTAAAACCACTGCCGCCGTACATCGTCTGCGGAGCCTATTGTCAACTGGCGTACGTGCCGACTCAATTCTCGTACTGTTACCACAGCGTACTCTTGTCAGGCCCTACAGAGAAGCGTTGCAGGATCCGGAGATGCCGGCAGGGGCAGCGGTACCGGTGACTACTATTGGTGGTCTGGCTAAGCGTTTAGTGGAACTTTTTTGGCCTCTGGTCGCTGAAACGGCTGGATTTGCAGAGCCTTCTCAGGAGCCAGTTTTCCTCACGATGGAGACTGCCCAGTACTACATGGCACGAGCAATGCAACCCCTTTTCCGTGAAGGCTGCTTCGATTCACTCTCTATTGACCGCAACCGCATATACAGCCAAATCATAGATAACCTTAACAAGTCAGCAGTGGTAGGATTCGATCACGCTGAGATTGGCGAACGGCTGATAGCTGCTAGTGCTGGCAATAGACAATCGGAGAGTCTTTACTGCGATGTTCAACGAGCCGTCACTATCTTTCGTCAGTACTGTCTGCAACATAGGCTTCTCGACTTTTCGCTTCAGATGGAGGTGTTTTCCCGACATCTAATGCATGTGCAGCCAGCACGTCGCTACCTTAGCAAGCTGTATCGGCATTTGATCGCCGACAATGTCGAGGAAGATACACCCGTAGCTCATGACCTGGTCCTCTCCTGGCTGCCAGATCTGTCTTCAGCCGTAGTGGTATATGATGAGGACGCCGGTTACCGACGATTCCTCGGTGCTGACCCCGAAGACGGGTTGCGACTTCGTGATGCTTGCAATACGGCGTTGCGTGCGGAACGCTGGCCAGAATCGCCCTCTTTGCTGTTAGGTTTCGAGCATCAGATAGCGCATCACATATTGCCTGGATCACAACGCACAGGCAAAAGTCTATCGCGTCGGCAGTTCACCATCGGTGGAGGCGGCGTACTTCGCTTCGCCCACCATCGGTTTTATCCGCAAATGCTTGACTGGGTCGCTGACCGAATCGCAGCTCTGATCAAAGATGAGGGCGTTTCACCAGGAGAAATTGTGGTATTGGCTCCGTACCTATCTGACGCGTTGCGTTTTTCCCTACTCGACCGTTTAGAGTACCGCCGGGTCCCGGCACGTTCTCACCGTCCGTCTCGGGCGCTGCGGGAGGAACCTGCTACTCGCTGTCTTCTGACTCTAGCTGCGTTAGCCCATCCTTCTTGGCGTTTGTCGATCGAACCGGCCGTGCTCTCTCACACACTAGTAAGTGCCATTTCAGGACTTGACCTGGTACGGAGCCGGGTTCTGGTAGATGCATTGTTCGATCCAGGTTCTCAGGATTACGATGGCATGTTGCGCGCCTTTGCCACGGCCCCTCCTGGAGTTCATGAACGCATTACACACACGATTGGTGGGCGCTATGAGGGGCTCCGCGTATGGATTAATGACTACCAAGCTAAAGATAACGTTCCACATCTTGACCATTTCTTGAAGCGGCTGTTTGTTGAGCTTTTATCTCAGCCGGGATACGGATTTCACAACGCTTACGATCATAGTGCGATTGTTGCTAAATTGGTTGAATCAGTCCAAAAGTTCCGGTGGGTTACCAACCAGCAGCTTACTGCTGCTGGGGAGTCTCCTGACCGGGAGTATATGGCCATGGTGGCTGATGGTCTTATTGCTGCACAGTATGTGGGTGCCTGGGATCAGGAGGTCCATGAAGCGGTACTGATGGCACCAGCATGGACATTTCTGATGAGCAATCGTCGGGTGGATCACCAGTTTTGGATTGACGTCGGAGCACGAGGTTGGTCTGAATCGCTTCAGCAGCCCCTGACACAGCCATATGTTCTGAGCCGGCGATGGCCGTCAGAAGGCACCTGGGGCGATGATGAAGAAAAAAATGCGGGAGATGATCGTCTCCATCGGCTTGCCGTGGGTCTGGTCCGGCGCTGTCGTGAAGCGATTCATCTAGGCCTTTGCGATGTCAACGAGCAGGGTGTAGAGCATCGAGGTCAGTTCTTGCGCGCGATCGACTCGGTGTTGCGCTCAGCAGGTTCTGCATGAGCGATATAAGTTTTAGTTCAAAAACTCCACCGGAGTACCGCCCAAGTCGGTCTTTTACACCTCGTTTAAGCCAGAGGCAAGTCCTTTCCTATTATGGTGGACTCATGGGGATTGCGGCGGTACCGGGAAGTGGGAAAACGGAGACTGTCTCCATGCTGATCGACCGCATTCTAGGGTTAGGGGTTCTTGAAGCCGAGCAAGAGATTATAGTGGTTACTTTGGTTAACTCTGCCTGCAACAATCTGTCGCGTCGTGCTAACGAGGCAACTGCCGCACGCACATTAATGCCGGGTGTGGGATACCGGGTGAGAACTCTGCATGCGTTAGCAGCTGATATAGTGAGTGAGAATCCGGCGGCGATTGGTCTATCCGACGGATTTCGTATTGCCGATGCCGAACAGTGCGATCAAATTCTGCGACAAGTAACCATTGCTTGGCTGCGCGGCAACCAACACCGATGTGAGTGGTTGTTGGATCAAGAGTTGCCGCAACAGCGGCGTGCCTTCGTTCGTCGCGAGCGGCTTCCCGATCTAATTGAAGATTTAGCTGGGGATTTCATACGATTCGCTAAGGGTGAGCGCTTACCACCTCGCTATCTTCAGGAACTTGTGGAAAATTCCAACGCTACCGGACAAGACATTAAAAGCCATGACGGTGGTGAGGTGAGTCTCGTGGAAATTGGCGCTTCCTTATATGCTGATTATCAGCGCTCTCTATCCTATCGCGCTACGGTTGATTTTGATGACCTTATATGGAACGCGATAGAGCTGCTAGAACGTGACGAGGGGCTTCTTGCTCGGCTTCGTCAACGTTGGCCCTACATCCTAGAAGACGAAGCGCAGGATTCAAGCGCTGTACAGGAGCATATCCTTTCGCTACTAGCAGGAAAATCGGGAAACTGGGTTCGTGTCGGTGATCCAAATCAGGCGATCTTTGAGACTTTTACCACCGCAAGTCCCAAGTTTTTGCGGGATTTTCTTTCAAGTTCAGCGGTGGTTGCCCGCGAACTTCCTAATTCTGGCCGCTCTTCCCCGAAAATTATTGCCCTTGCTAATTGTCTGATCGACTGGGTAACTAACTCTCATCCAGTTATAGAGGCACGAGAAGCGCTTAGCCTGCCTCACATTAGAGCGACGCCACCCGGTGATCCACAGCCTAATCCTCTTGACTCGCAATCGACGATTGCCTTTGTCGACAAGCCATTTACACTCGATCGCGAAGCAGAGGCGATTGCTGATTCTCTTAGCCGGTTCCTGCCGGAAAATCCGGATGATACGGTGGCCGTATTAGCACCAAGCAATTACCGAGCAGCTGAGATAGTAGCGGTAATTCGTCAGCGCCAGCTACGGTGTGTAGAGAGTTTGCTGACCAGTACCAGTGCTACGCGTGCTTCAGCAGATTTGATTAGCAATGTATTAAAGGCATTAGCTGATCCAGGATCTGCCTTTGCGCTGGCAGACTGCTACCTTTCATGGAGACGCGCCGACTCTTCCAATCCGATCGCGTGGGAATCTGCCCAGGCATGCGCTGCAAAGCTGCGTAGTTGTCAAGCATTAGAAGATTACCTCTGGCCACGACTCGGTCGTAACTGGATAGTTGAACAGGACCTTGCACCTGATGATGTCGAACAGCTTTCATTATTTAGTGATTTAGTCTGCCGTTGGCAGGGGGCATCTTCGTTGCCGATTGACCAGTTGGTGCTAACCATCTCCCAAGATCTTTTTGATCAGCCAGAGGATATGGCAATTGCCTTTCAGCTAGCTATAAATCTGCGTCAAGCTAGTTTGATTCATCCGCGATGGGGAATTCACGAGATGATCGATGAATTACGAGCAATCGCTCGAAATCGGCGTGGGTTTGCTGGTTTCTCGACCAGCCAGGGTGGTTTCGAACCAGCTGCCCATCGCGGTTCGGTGGTGGTTGCAACCATGCACAAAGCGAAGGGGCTAGAATGGGATCGAGTCTACCTGACCTCATTGAATGCTTATGACTATCCCGGTGATCCAAAACAAGATCGCTTCATTGCTGAAAAGTGGTATCTACATGATCAGCTCAATATCTCTATGGAAGCATGCGAGGAGGCTCGTTGTCTGGTTGCTAACTCTCCCTATCTCCAATCAAAAGCGACTTACCAAGCACGGATCGATTACATTCGTGAGAGGTTGCGATTACTATTTGTTGGCATTACGCGTGCAAAGCGCGATCTAATTGTTACCTGGAACACTGGTCGGAGTGGGGATATCAAACCTGCGCTCGCGTTCAGTGCTCTATCTGAATGGTGGAAGGAAAATGGTGATTCATGAAGATCTGATTCTAAGCCAGGCTAGCTTGCAGGATTACGTTGATTGTCATTATCGTTTTCGGCTACGCTATCTTGATAGGCTGGAATGGCCCTCAGTGGAATCAGAGACAGATTCCGGCAATGAGAATCGTCGATGGGAGGGCGCTGAGTTTCATCGGATGGTTCACCAGTATCTGTTGGGGGTGCCGGCTGAGAAATTGCAAAAGGCAGCTGAGCATCGTTCTCGCCTGCGAGAGGGAGATAATCTGGTCGACTGGTGGCGTGCGTTTTGCACGTATCGGCCAGCAGACGGTCCGGGTGAGGCGTTTCCCGAAGTTATGCTGGCGGCTGGATTGTTGGGCCAACGGATTGCAGCAAAGTTCGACTTGGTAATGATCGAGGAGAGCGGCCGTGTAGTGATATTTGACTGGAAGACGGCATCTCGGCGGCCGGACACGAATATAATTGAGGGACGTCTGCAAACACATATGTATCCATATCTGTTATCCCTATCCGGTAGCATACTTAACGATGGAAAGCCCATATATCCTGAGCAGATTGAGATGCGCTACTGGTTTGCATCATTTCCTACTCAACCCGAAGTAATCCGCTATGACGATTCTCGGTTTACCGCTGACCATGAACTGATCGGTAGCCTGGTGCGAGAAATTCTTGAACGACCAATTAATGACTTTTCACGTACGGAGGATCTTCGTCACTGTGGGCTGTGTACATACCGGTCGCTATGCAAGCGAGACGAAGTTGTAGGCCAGGGTGATCAAGATGAGGATCAGGCACAGATTATGCCTTCTCAAACATGGATAGAAGCAGGTGAAGATACGATCGAATTCGACTACTCCTCCGTGGAAGAGATGCCATTCTGATGCCAGTCAACGGGAGATCGAAACGCTGGGTTGAACCAGATCCTGTAAACGTGCCACCAGATCTGCAGGATTTGGTGGGCGGGCTGCCTGTGCTGGCGGAAACTCTGGTACGGCGTGGCTACAGTTCATCCACAAAGGCTCGAGCATTTATGGATCCACGTTGCTATAAACCTTCACCAGCGTCAGATTTGCCAGATATAGAACGTGCTGCCGACCGAATTGAACGGGCATTGAAATCACATGAGCGAATTGGCGTTTGGGGTGACTTCGACGTAGACGGTCAGACGTCAACTGCATTGTTAGTAGACTTGCTTCATCGTCTAGGAACGGAGGCAGCGTTCCATATTCCTGTGCGTGCTACTGAATCCCACGGTGTTGGAGTAGAGGCGCTTAGCCGTTTTTTAGATGACGGCATTAGCCTGCTGATTACCTGTGACACTGGGATCGACGCAACGGAAGCTGTGCACTATGCCGCAAGTCGGGGTGTTGACGTAATCATTACGGACCACCACGAACTTCCGAATGAACTTCCGCCTGCGGTGGCATTAGTCAATCCGAAACGGATTGAAGGCCCGCATCCGTTGAGGGCCCTACCTGGTGTTGGCGTGGCGTTCCAGCTCGCGCGTGAGCTCTTAGGAAGGGTAGGTCGTATTTCTGAGTCACGCGATCTTCTGGATCTTGTGGCGCTCGGGGTGGTAGCCGACCTAGCTGAGCAAGTAGACGATACTCGGTTTCTACTTCAAGTCGGTTTGCGCGTACTCCGGCGCACTGAACGGGTTGGCCTGCAGGTTATGATGGAGTTGGCCGAGGTCAATCCAGATACACTCAGCGAGGAACAGATTAGTTTTACACTTGGACCTCGGCTGAATGCTATCGGCCGACTGGGTGATGCTAATCCGGTGGTCAATCTGATGCTGACGGATTCGCACGAGGAGGCACGGCAATTAGCACGAGAGTTGGAAAGGCTAAACGCTCGGCGCCGCTTGCTTACCGACCAAGTGTTTGACGCGGCATGTGGGCAGATTGAGGTGAATCCTGGACTCCTAGATAACCCGGGACTTATTCTGCATCATCCCGATTGGCCAGCTGGTGTAATTGGGATTGTCGCTAGCCGACTGGTCGAACGTTTCCACCGGCCGACACTAATACTGACGACGACAGCTGGTGAGATTGCCCATGGGTCCGCACGATCAGTTGCCGGCTGCAATATTACTGCCGCTATTTCGGATTGCTCGTCTCTCCTCGATAGCTATGGCGGTCACCCAATGGCAGCCGGGGTATCTTTGCAGTTGTCCCAACTCGAGCCATTCACCCGCACGTTGCAGGCCTCACTGGGGGTGCAGATTGGTGAAGTTCCGCTGGCCCCTCGGCTATTCATTGATGCGGTACTTGATCTGGGCAAAACGGATCTTGCGCTAGTAGACTCAATCTCTCAGCTTGGGCCGTTCGGACCCGGGAATCCTGCTTTAACCTTCGTCAGCCTAGGCATTGAGATAAAGGGAATTAAGACGATGGGTCGTGGGAATGAACATCGTAGGGTTACTGTAGTAGATCGGGGCGGATCAACGCGCTCTGTCGTTTGGTGGAAGAGCGGGCATGAGCCCCCTCCAGAAGGTCCCTTTGATTTGGCCTATCGTATCTCCGCCCATGAATACCGTGGCAAACGATCCCTACAGATGGAATGGATCGACGCTCGGCCGGCAGCAGCTCCAACAATAATTAACGGGAGCAAGGAGAAGCCAGTTGTCATCGACCATCGTGCAGACATCGATCAAACCTTTTCGTTAGAAAATTTGTCCGGGGAGATAGACCACTCGATGATAATCTGGGGAGAGAATTGTTCAGAGGATAACTTCCTCGGACGGGACCGGATTGACGAGACGGAAACACTCGTTGTCTGGACAGCTCCCCCCGGTCGAGACGAGCTACAACAGGTTTTAGGTCGATCAAAACCGCGCACTCTGTACTTGTTCTCGGTCGAACCGCGTACTGCAACGACAGATCAGTTTATCCTCTTCCTGGAAAGTCTCTGTAAACATTCATTGAGTTATCAGGATGGACGCGTCATGATCGGGCAGATAGCTGTCGCTAGTGCCCATAGAGAGGCGACTGTGCGTGCCGGACTGGAATTGTTAGCCGCGCGCGGGAAATTCACTATCACTTATAAGTCTCTTGATTCCGTAGTTATGTCAGAAGCGGGTGGTGACGCAGACTCTGCCTCCGAAGAGCTCTGGGAAGAAAGTGTACGGGATCTGGTTGGGGAAACAGCCGCCTACCGGAGATTCTACACAATAGCATCAGTGGATGAGTTGATAAGGACCCTGTAAGCTCAGTAAAATTTTCAGAAATAAACGGATCACCTTCTATAATTTCTCATTTTAATCTATTAAGAAACCCTAAAATTTTTTTCTTAGGTTTATTTCTGTAGAAAAATAACAAATAAGTAATTGGAAATTACTTTTATTTTGAGTAGAAAAGTTTACTGCAAGGCGTTCAATATTACTTTTTTCAGGAATAAATTAGATCGGTATCTAAGAAAAAAATATAGAATAAAAACCTATACCTTTTATATTTATATAAAAAACGATACTTTTAAAACATCTCGAATTTCTGTTATAGAGGGGATAAAAAATTCAATAAAATTAAATGTTTTTCGAACACGCTATGATTTCTACAAGATTTATAATACAAAGAGAGTCAGAAGGCGACATCAATTTATTTCATCGGTTTAAAGAATTCAATCACTGGGGTATACCCTTAGATTTGCGATATCAGGTTTGATCGGATGCGCCGTTGATGATAGACCGAACAGGCGAGGGGAAATTGTAAACGTGGAGGTAGAGTCGGGCTCATTAAGTGTGATCGCCACCCCTATCGGGAACTTAGAAGATATTACCCTTCGGGCGCTACGCGTGCTGGGTGAACTGGATGCGGTTGCGTGTGAAGATACTCGGCGCACACGGGCGATCTATGAGCACTATGATCTTTCTCGACCAAAGAATATTTTTTCCTACCATCGCCATAATGAAGACTCATCCGGTGCTCGTATTCTTTCGCTACTTTCTCGGGGTGCTTCGGTTGGACTGGTGTCCAATGCAGGTTACCCATGTATCAGTGATCCTGGCCATCTGGTTGTCAGCCGGGCTATTGAGGCGGGCTATCGGGTGGAAGTGATTCCGGGCGCTAGTGCGGTACCTACTGCACTAATCCTCTCCGGCTTGCCATCCGGGTCCTATGTGTTCCTCGGGTTTCCACCGCGTAAAATGGGTCGGCTTCGCACTATGTTGAGTGATGCGGCGGCCGGCTCGCACACGCTGATAATGTTTGAGGCTCCAGGACGGGTAGTCGCGCTGCTTCAAGTGGCACTTGAGGTTCTCGGGGATCGTCTGGCTGCGGTCTGTATCGAGATGACGAAACGTTTCGAAAAGGTTTATCAAGGCTACCTTTCCGATCTATCCACGTGCGTAGGTGATGTGGACTTACGTGGAGAAGTGAGTGTTGTCATTGCAGGAAACGACCGGCGACTTATTCGCTGAAGATAAAATGTCGCAATTAAAAACTGGCCACGGGTTCCTTCGGCTGCCCGCTTTCTTGCCGGACGCGACGCGGGGTGTGGTACGTACGCTTGCGCCAGAAGATCTCATTGGTGCCGGCATCCAAGGGTTAATGGTCAACTGTCTGCATTTGTCGCGTTCACCTGGAACCCAGACAATCGCCCAGATTGGAGGTTTGCGTTCATTCATGGGGTGGGACGGCCCTATCGCGGTTGATTCTGGAGGATTTCAGGCTCTATCGATGGCTGGCGTACGGGTCACTGACCGTGGACTTAGTATCTTGGCTGGTAGATCGGCGAGATTACAATTGACGCCTGAACGGACTATACGCCGGCAGTTAAAGCTTGGGGCTGACATTGCTTACTGTCTAGACCACTGCCCGAGACCTGATGCGACCTGGTCTGAGCATCGACAGAGCGTACAACGTACAGTTCGTTGGGCTTCCGCATGCCGCGCCGAAGTAGAGAATGCGGTGGCTGCCGGATCCAGTAGGCCACTTTTGTTTGCGGTGGTACAGGGTGGTCCCTATCGCGACCTGCGTGCTGGTTGTCTAGAGGAACTGCTGAATATCGGTTTTGATGGGATAGGCTTTGGCGGCTGGCCAATCAGCGATGGTCGGCTTGACGATATGGTACATACGGTGGCTGAACTTACGCCAACAGATGTGCCTCTGCACGGTCTCGGGATCGGTAGCTTACATGGTTTAAGAGAGGCGGCGTCCATCGGGTACCGGCTATTTGACTGCGTTCTACCTACACGTGATGCCCGTCATGGTCGTCTGTACCGAGACGATGGAAGCTCACTATCAATCAAAGACGAACGCTTCACTCGTCGACAAGGACCGACTGTAGATGGCTGCGATTGCGTTTTGTGCGACCGGTTCCCTGCTGCCTATCTACATCATCTATTTCAGATCGGGGATTCTTTTGGTCAGAGGCTTGCTTCCATTCACAATCTGAGGGTCTACAGTCGGGTGGTCGACTCTATCACCATATGAGATATAGAGAACCAGAGCCAAAATGCCTAGATGATCTGATCCAGGATTTAAATAGGACCCGCAAGTATAAGCGCGTGCATGATCAGTTGCTCTATTTGGTGGCACACCGAGCGCTTGACGCACATAAAGGTCGAGACGCTCTGAAGGCCGCCAAGCGTTCATTACATGAGATCACCGGTGCATTCTTAAGTGCTGAATCCTGTCGTCGCGCCGAAAGGTTAGTGCAATTACTTGCCGAGGATTCCACCGAACACCGCTCACAGTTTTGTCGGCAGATACTACGTCTGCATGCCTCTAGTGCGGAACGTTTACCGATGCTGCGGGACATGTATGAGCGTGTTTGGAGCACAGTAACTACTGTACGTGGAGTTCGACGTGCGGATCCGGTGCGTGTGCTCGACGTTGCCTGTGGTTTAAATCCGTTCGCGCTACCGTGGATGGGTCTACCAGCGGGAAGCAGCTACCAAGGTATGGATGCTGATGGGCGTGTAGTTGATCTGGCAAGGTTGGCTTTGCCGCATCTGCATCTGCCGGAGTTGGCACATCCAGCGGCCGTTGAGATCGGAGAAGTCCTGGCGAGTGCTTTAGTAACATCGAACCGGTTTGATGTGGTATTACTCCTAAAGACGATTCCCACCATAGAGCGGTTGTCACCAGGTGCAAGCAAGGAACTATTACAACGGATCTCCGCACCAGTAGTCGTGATCTCGACCGCTACGGGAAGTTTGGGTCGTCGATCGAAGCGGCATCTGAGGCACGACGCTAAAATAGAAAGAATCGTAGAAGAAAGTGGCCGCAAGGCAAGTCGTTTCAGGATAGCAAGTGAGGCCGTAGTGGTCGCGTGGTGACCCGCGCTATTTCTTCCAAAACGCTGGGGTCAGAAGTACTAATACGCTGTACAGCTCCAGGCGACCAGTGAGCATACTGAAGCTGAGGAACAACTTAACGGCTCCTTGATAGTGGGCGTAGTTTTCTACTGGCCCGACTAGGCCAAAGCCGGGTCCGATGTTACTTACGGTAGACAATGCTGTTGAAATCGCTGACAAAAGGTCAGTACCAGCTGACGCAACAACAAGCGTGGTAGTGATGAGAGCAGTGATGTACAAATAGAAAAAAGTGGCAATAGGATAAAGCTGATCCTTTTTTAATGGCCGTCCTTCCACCCTTGTAGGGAACACTCCGCGGGGGTGGATCAGGTAACGCAGTTCATTTGCGCCCTGTTTAAACAAGGTGATGATGCGCACTATTTTTACGCCCCCGCTAGTAGAGCCGGCGCATGCACCCACAAACATCAGTGCCATTAACACCGCTTGTGCGAACGCTGGCCATACCGTGTAGTCGGTGGTCACATAGCCGGTGGTTGTCAGAAAAGAAATTACTTGAAAGGCGCCGTAGCGCATGCTGTCAGTTATCGATTCGTAGACCTGTCCATGCAAGCTGAGCGTAACGACAACGATAGCAATTACCGCGATCACTGCGTAGGTTCGCAATTCTATGTTTTGGATAAGATCTCGCAGACTACCGCGGCTGAGGCGGTAGTAGAGTGAGAAGTTAATACCCGCGGCAAGCATAAAAACGGAAATTACCAGGTCAACCCAGCCGGACTGGTAACTGCCGACGCTTTCATTTCGAGGGGAAAAACCAGCGGTCGCGACCGTGCTAAACGTATGCATGACTGCATCAATGAGGTTCATTCCAACTATTTGCAGAAGAACCACTTCTAGTGCTGACATGCCTATATATAGGGCCCAAAGGATTTTTGCAGTCTGGGCAATGCGAGGAGTAAGCTTATCAACCGTTGGTCCGGGCGCTTCGCTGCGCAACACCTTAAGTCCACTGATTCCCATGCGGGGTAGGATTGCGACGGCGAGCACAACAATTCCCATGCCACCAAGCCATTGCATCAATGACCGCCAGAAAAGAATAGATGTTGGGACTGCTTCGATGTCCGTTAGGATGGATGCGCCGGTAGTGGTGAAGCCGGACATTGCCTCGAAAAACGCATCGACATAGGACGGAGTGGCACCTGAGAGTAGCAATGGAAGGGCGCCGGATAGCGATGCGCTGATCCAGCTCAGCGTCACGAAGAGAAAACCCTCACGGGTCAATAATACTCCCCGGGGGGTATGTCGGAAGATAAGCAACCCAATAGACGATATTAGTGCAACGATACCACCTGGAAGCAGAAAGGAGGTTATTTGCTCTTTCTCTCCGATCAGAAGTGCTAATAGCGCACAGCCTGCCATGCAGGCAGCAATCACAAGCTGAAGGGCCGCGATCGTTTTGAGGATGGATTTGATATTCAAGAATCGAAGAGCTCTTCTACTCGACTGATAGCTTCAGTACGGGCAATTATAGTCAGCCGATCAGCCTGCTGTACTGCCATGTCGCCATGTGGAAGTAGGCTCGTACCATTCCGGTTTACTGAGATGATTAGTGAGTTCTCGGGAATTCGAAGATCTTGAATTCGTTGACCAGCCAATCCAGAAGATGCATCAACGATAGACTCAACAACTTCGGCCTGGCCACCAAACAAACTTGCGATACTACGTACTCGACCTCGACGAACAATCCTCAATACTGCTGAGACAACGCTGTTTTTGGGGCTGATGATGACGTCAACTCCTAGACGATTAGCTATTGATAAGTAGTTGTATTTGTTCACTAGGGCAATGGAGCGCTTGATTCCGTAAGTCTTTGCATAAATTGCTGCCAGGATGTTGAGCTCTTGGTTTGAGGTGGTAGTGATGATCAAGTCATGGTTTCCGAGGGATTCTTCTTCGAAGAATCCCTCTTCGGAAACATCGCCATTGATAATCAATGCACCGGGAAAGCGGTTAGCTAACAATTTGCTAGTAGCAGGGTTATTCTCGATGATTTTGAGACGGCGTTTACGTCCAAAAGCGCGTGGGAGCTTAAATCTAAGCCGCCGTGTGCGGTCGCCCAGCAGTGAGTGGGCGACGAAGCTACCAACACGGCCGCCACCGACCAATATTATTTGGCGCAGTTGCAGCTTTGTTCGACCGGCTCGGTCGAACAATATGTCGAGCACTTTCTCAGAGGCGCTGACATATAGTTCGTCCCCTTCACGGATTGATGTATCACCTCGCGGGATATAGAAGCGATCGTCACGCAATAGCCCAGCTACGATGTAATCTAGGGATAGCGCTTGACGTGTGTCGGCAATAGTACGGTCGCAAAATATCGAATTGGGAATGATTGGTAACATGCGCAACTCGACATCATTTTCTTCTAACGAAACTACCTCGCCGGTAGCTCCGTGCTCCACCGTGTTGACGATGGCACGCGCTGCCTCGATCTCTGGATTGACAACGTAGTCGATATCCAGAGAGGAACCCTCGAGCAGGTGGGGTTTGGCGTAGTATTGTTGGTTCCGGACGCGTGCAATCTTGAAGGGAACAGAAAATTCTCGCGATGCAAGCCCGCAGACCACAATGTTGAATTCGTCTGAATCGGTTAGCGCGATGAAGAACTCCGCATCCTGCGTTCCGGCCTTCCGTAGTGCCTCCAGGTCGTTACCTGCTTCGTTGATGACCATACAGGCTAGACTGTTGATTGCGTGCTTGGCGATGTTCAATGAGGGTCACATCCTGGTTGTCGGCTACTAGCTGTTTGGCTAGTTGAAAGCCAGTACTACCGGCGCCTACAATGATGACCTTACGAGCCATTTATCATTCCTGTTCCGATTCAGATAATCGTCTGTCTTTGTTAGTCATTTCGTTGGCGGGGTAAGACTTGTGGTTGAGTCTTGGTGATCCCGTCGGTGGACTCCGTCTTGTGCCGGAATTTCCAATGGATTTTCCAGGTTTTTTTCCAGTGCGCTTTTTCTTGCTCTTATCATAATGTTGTTTCTTGCGTATCAATACTATCGTCCCTGAGAATAGTCCGATGGCGATAACTGCTGCACCCACTCCAGTAAAGATCGACTGTCGGCGGCGCAGCTCAGGCGATAGATCACCGATGGTGACCAAAACGATACGTTCCTTGCGGATATTGTGAGGATCAAACGTCAACTGGAATTCCTGACTAAGCGTCCCAGTACGCAATAGTAGCTTCCGACCGACGTCCTCGTCGTGTAGATGCAGGATGAGTTGGAACTTAACATACTTACTGGTTTTAGTAGTTCCTAGGACTTCTCCTTCAGGATCAATGACGCTGAGTTCTGAACGCGCCTGTGGTATACCGACGGAGTCATAGATGGCACCTCGCACGGTAACTCTATGGTCCACCTGATGAGTAGCCGTGGCGAATGGCGCTTGCACAAGAATCGTCACGACTATGGCAACATCGATAAGGAGTCTACGTGTTCTGATCACTTAGACTTCCATCTTCTGCGCAGTCGTAATGCGTTGCCGATCACCGATACGGAACTAAAACTCATTGCGGCCGCTGCCAACATCGGGCTTAACGTTATCCCAAATAACGGAAACAAGGCTCCTCCTGCTATCGGTATTCCAATCGCGTTGTAGAAGAAAGCCCAGAACAGGTTCTGATTGATATTTCTGAGAGTCTCACGGCTTAAACGGCGAGCGCGGTCTAGCGCCATGAGATCACCGGACAAGAGT
>CAZTZA010000010.1:43504-46463 GCA_964618015.1 uncultured Spirochaetaceae bacterium
AGCTACTCCAGCGCCATTACCCATGGCTATACCAACGTCAGCTTGTGCCAACGCCGGTGCGGCGTTAATACCGTCACCAGCCATTGCTACGACTCGGCCTGCTTCCTGAAGTCGTTGGACTGCGAGGGTTTTTTGGTCCGGTAGTAACTCGGCAAGAACCTCGTCGATGCCTAACTTTTCTGCTACAGCCTCTGCTGAACGCTGATTGTCTCCGGTAAGCATGACTATTCGTAGGCCCTGCGCGCGTAACTCCCTGAGCACTGCTGGCGTGCTCTCCTTGATAGGATCGGAGATCGCTATGAGACCAACCACTCGGCCGTCGACTGCTCCGTAAAGTACTGTTTGGCCGTCAGCACGTAGCTGGTCTGCTCGCTGGGCAACATGGCCATCGATGAGTGCTCCCTCTGAGAACATCAGAGAAGCACTACCAAGTACGACTTGGTGACCTTCGGTAGTACCGACAACCCCTTGTCCAGTCACCGACTTGAATACATTAGCGACTGAGCTCGAATTCACCTTGCGTTCGGCTGCGCCAGTGATCACTGCCCGTGCTAGCGGATGGTCACTTGCTTGCTCGATGGCCAGGGCCATTTCCAGCAGTCGACGTTCGGAGAGGTCAGCGGTCGGGATGACTGCTGTCAGCTTCGGTTCGCCAGCGGTAAGTGTACCCGTCTTGTCGACTGCTATGGTATCAACCTGATTCAGCCGTTCGATGGCCGTAGCATCCTTGAACAACACGCCTATAGTGGCACCTATACCGCTCGCAATCATCACAGAAATCGGGGTCGCCAGACCAAGAGCGCATGGGCAGGCGATAATTAGTACCGCAACAGCACTAAGCATTGCCTGTGACAGGTGTGGTGCGGGGCTCCAAACCATCCAGAGAACAAAGGTAATCATAGCAAGGATCATCACTGCTGGTACGAAATAGTTGGAAATTGAATCAGTTATTCTCTGGATAGGAGCCCTGCTAAGCTGAGCATCAGAAACCATTTGTACGATTTGAGCAAGCGTCGTGTCACTGCCCACCGCTTCGGCACGCATCTCAAGCGTTCCATTTTCGTTTATAGTCGCGGTGGTCAGGGCATCGCCAACGTTCTTTGTTACGGGAATAGGTTCGCCCGACACCATCGATTCGTCCACGCTTGACGTACCCGCAAGGATGGTACCGTCTACTGGAATTTTTTCTCCGGGGCGAACTCGGAGATGGTCGCCAATGCAGATTTGATCGACAGGTATATTCTGCTCCTGGCCAACAGTATCAATTCGCAGAGCGTATTGCGGTGCGAGGTCAAGTAACGAACGGATTGCATCACCCGTACGTCGGTGAGCACGTATTTCTATGACCTGCCCGAGTAATACCAAAGTGGTGATTACGGCAGCTGTCTCGAAATATAGTGGTGTCTGACCTGCAGCGTCTCGAAAGGATATGGGAAATAACTCGGGATCGAGCAACGCTACGATGCTGTATAGGTATGATGCCGATATCCCTAGGGAGATCAACGTAAACATATTGGGTCTTCGATTACATATAGAGTGCCAACTTCTTACAAAAAACGGTCGAGCACCCCAGAGAACGACCGGAGTAGCGAGGGCAAACTGTATCAGACCTATCCATCGATAGCTAGAGAGTGAGCTCAGAAGGCTTCCAGCAAGTAAGTTGCTCATCGAAATTGCGAGGAGCGGCAAAGATAGAGCGACGCAGGCCCACAGGCGGTAGGTAATTAAGCGTAACTCGGTCGTCTCTTGATCCGTGTCAGTTGATGTAGGCACTGCTTGAAGTGCCATCCCGCAGGACGGGCAGCTTACCGGCTCATCACTCTGTACCTCGGGATGCATCGGACAGATGTAGGGAGTATTCTTTGCCCGCGTGGCTAGGTGAGGTTGCCCGGATGGTGTCTGCTCATTAGTTGAGTGGTCGCAGCAAGACTGCTCGTGTGTAGATTTTTCCTGAGAGTCTGTGTTTGGTACGTGGCACGAGTGATCAGGGGTCAAATTGGCCTGGCCAGAATGTTCCTCATCGAAGTTCATATCCCGTATACCTTATACTTAGCACGTATGAACAAGAATCCTTACTATCGGATCGCAGTTTATCCGGGGGACGGAATCGGCCAGGAAGTTACGCCGCTAGCCTTCGAGGTGCTGAAAGTCGCAATAGGGGACGAGATAGATATAGAGTGCACCGAGTTTCCGTGGGGCTTAAGCTATTGGTTGGAGCATGGCACACCGACTCCCCCAGACTATATCGATCAGCTTCGTGCTTTTGATGCCATATTTCTAGGGGCGGTCGGCGCCCCTGCCCAGATGCCGGACCCTGTTTCGTTGGAGCCTCCGGTGCAGATTCGCCAACGATTTGATCAGTACGCTTGTCTGCGGCCCGCCCTGCTATTAGACGGTGTGAAGAGTCCCCTCGCTGGAATGAAGCCACGTGCAATTGACATTCTGGTAGTGCGAGAAAACTCAGAAGGTGAGTACGTTAAGCAAGGAGGGCGTTTTCGTCGCGGTGAGCCAGAAGAGATTGCGGTGCAGTCAGCCATCCATACTCGAGCAGGGGTGACACGCATATTACGCTTCGCGCTGGAACAGGCACGGGTCAGGCGTCAGCATCTGACAATGGTAACTAAGGCTAACGCCCAGGAATACAGTTTTGGGCTCTGGGAAGAGATCTTGGAAGAGGTCGAACCCGAGTATCCTGATGTGCGTACCGATCGACTATATGTTGACGCCGCAGCGATGGACCTAGTCCGGCGACCCCGTGATTTTGACGTGATCGTCTCTTCTAACTTGTTTGGTGATATCTTGTCTGATCTTGCTGCCATGGTGGTCGGCGGTATGGGTATGGCTCCGAGCGCCAATATTCGGCCTGATCGAGGTGCTCCGTCGATGTTTGAGCCTGTACACGGTTCAGCGCCGGATATTGCTGGTAAGGGTATTGCCAATCCGACCGCAGCTATCCTTA
>CAZTZA010000011.1:0-12124 GCA_964618015.1 uncultured Spirochaetaceae bacterium
GGTGGAAGTCGCGGGTTCAAATCCCGTTTCCCGCTACACGCTAACTGGGACGGCGGGGCAGGATGGCACCGTTGCAATTTTTTATCTAAGCTACCGGACTAACGGGTGATAGAGAAACAAGACGAACACCTCCAGGAAAACGCCGAGGTCAAGCTTTCAGTCACGATTGCTGTGTCCGAGGTTCAGCACGCGTACGATGTTATAGTGGCGGAGCACTGCCGCTCGGTCAGTATAAAGGGATTCCGCAAGGGAAAAGTTCCGCGAGACGTCCTGATTCGCAAAGCAGGTGACGCATTACTGGCTGAGACAGCCGAGCGGATTATCAGCGAGGCGGCCCAAGAGGCGCTGCAAGCTGCTGAGCATCCGCCAATACGAGCATCGCGGCCGCGCGTTGAAGCGCCTCATGCTCTTTCGATAGGGGAGCAGTTTCAGTTTGATCTGTTCTACGACACCAAGCCGGCAATTAGCTTGGGAACTTACCAGAGTGTTGCCGTGACAAGACTCCGTTATCGCATTGAAGATGCTGATGTAGATCGTGAACTGGGCATAATTCAGGATCAGAACGCGGTAGTAGTAGAGAAACAGTCCGACCTTGTCGAAGCAGGGGACGTGGTGGAGATAGACTATGTTGAGGTTGAAGGGGGCGCTCCTGTTTTATCCACGCGACGCGAAGGATTTGTGTTTGAGATTGGTACTGGCTACAATTTATATCGTATCGACGAAGACGTGATTGGTATGCGTGTCGATGAGGAACAGGAGATCGAAAAAACCTACTCGGATGATTTCGAGGTTGAATCTCTTGCTGGCCGGTCGATACTTCTTCGCGTTTCTGTACGTCGTTTGAGGGAAAAACAGCTTCCGGAATTGGACGACGAACTGGCGCAAGATGTCAGCGAGCGTTTCCAGACAATCGATGACCTAAAGTCCGACATTCGCGAGCGGTTATCCCAAAACGGCGACCGCGTTGTTCGCGAGCGCTTGATTTCATCCATTCTCGACGCAGTAACTGAATCTTCCGTAATTCCTTTACCACGTTCCCTGGTTGATAATGGGCTGGCAGCAGACTGGCGGACTATGATATCTCGGTACGGTGGAAACGAACGTAACGTAAATCAGGCCCTCGAGAAATCTGGGACCAACCGTGAAAAACTGATGGACGAATGGCGGCCTGCTGCAGAGCAGCGGACGCGACTGTTGTTATTGACCGATCGACTTGCGGAAGTGGAAGAGATCGAAGTTTCGGACCAAGAAGTTGAACAGGAGCTGGAGCAGCGCGCACAGGAGCGGTCCATGGAGGTAGAGGAATTGCGAAAAGCGTATGAACAGAACGAACTGATGCACTCGGTGAGCGCGGATTTGCGCAATGAGAAACTTTTTGACCGTCTGATCGAGTTAGCAGAAATTAAGGACGGCGATGAGTCATCATATATGGACTTGGTATCCGGAAAGGGCTAACTTTGGGGTACGGGTAGGCAGATACGATAGCCTGCTTGCTTTTATCCTGCCATGAACGAACTGCTCCTATGAATGAACAGCTTAACGCTCTTGTACCTATAGTTATTGAACAGACCGGGCGCGGTGAGCGCTCCTACGATATCTACTCGCGCCTGCTTAAGGATCGTATCGTGTTTATAGACGGTGAGATCTACGATGTCACGGCTGATCTGGTAGTGGCACAGTTGCTGTTTCTAGAGTCTCAGGATCCTGAAAAAGACATCCACGTCTATATCAATTCGCCGGGTGGAATGGTCACGGCCGGCTTGGCCATTTACGATACATTGCGCTACATCAGCGCCGACGTTCAGACTATTTGTCTGGGCCAGGCGGCTTCAATGGGTGCATTGCTTTTGGCGGCTGGTACTAGAGGTAAGCGGACCGCTCTGCCATCCGCACGGCTGCTGATACATCAGCCGTGGGGCGGTGTGTCTGGCCAGGCTGCTGATATAGGAATTCAGGCGCGAGAGTTGGTCCGCCTGAAGCGGCTTATAGTTAGTCACTTTGCAGAGTGCACAGGCAAAGATGAGGACGTTATTGCTCGGGATCTAGAGCGAGACTACTATATGTCCTCGGATGAAGCTGCGGAATACGGTCTGATCGACAAAGTTCTGACAAGGCGCGCTAATGGGAAAGACGGCAAAAACTGACGAGAAGGTTTGTTCCTTTTGTGGGAAGACGGCTGATACTGCTCGTCGGCTAATCGCAGGGCCAGGCGTGTATATTTGCGATGAGTGCGTCATCGTCTGTACGAAGATCCTGGATGACGAGGAACAGGTCCTGTCGACCGAGTTCCAGGATGAGGTGCCCAAGCCCCAAGAGATCAAGAAGTATCTCGATCAATACGTGATTGGTCAGGAAGGTGCTAAGAAAGTGCTGGCCGTTGCCGTATATAACCACTATAAGCGCATTACTATGAGAAATCGCAGTGATAGTGACAGCGATGTGGAGATTGAAAAGTCCAACGTGCTGATGGTAGGTCCGACCGGGACTGGGAAGACCCATTTGGCTAGGACTCTCGCTCGCAAGCTAAAAGTTCCGTTTGCGATTGCAGATGCTACTACGCTAACTGAAGCTGGCTACGTTGGAGAGGATGTGGAGAACATTCTACTTCGTCTTATCCAAAATGCTGGTAATAACATCCCCGCCGCTGAACGGGGTATCATCTACATTGACGAGATCGACAAAATTGCTAAAAAGGGTGAGAACGTGTCGATCACCCGTGACGTGTCAGGCGAGGGGGTGCAACAGACTCTCCTGAAAATCATCGAGGGCACTGTCGCATCAGTGCCACCCCAGGGCGGCCGTAAGCATCCTAATCAGGAAATGCTGAAGCTTGATACATCAAACATCCTCTTTATCTGTGGCGGTTCTTTCGTTGGCTTGGATCAGGTAGTGGAGGCACGCGTCATGCAGTCACCGCTTGGTTTTGGCGCTGAGGTGGAGAACCGGCGCAACCGCAATTTGCTTGCACTTTACTCAAACTTGCAGCCAGATGACCTGATTCGCTACGGCATGATCCCTGAGTTCATAGGACGGCTTCCGATTGTCGTTACCCTAGGTGAGCTTACTATTGACTCTCTGAAGCGAATTATCGTTGAGCCAAAAAATTCGGTCATTAAGCAATATCAAGCATCTTTGCGCGTGGACGACGTTGATTTGACATTCGAAGAAGATGCTATTGTTGCCATTGCCCAGAGGGCGATGGATCGCAAAACTGGAGCTCGCGGTCTCCGGGCCATTATCGAAGCGGCAATGGTTGACATGATGTTTAATATTCCATCTATGAAAGGGCTGAAGAAGGTAGTCGTAACGCGTGACGTAATCGAGAAGTCTCAGAGCCCGGAAGTTGTATTCGTCTCTGACGAGCAGAAGTCAGCGTAGCAAAATGCTCCAACCTGCTAGCGTCTGGACAATGGCGCGTGCACCGGAGGGAACTGCCGTGCTAATTCGTCCTTCAGGTGCAGACGTGGCGGTCCCAATCTTTGTAGATCACTGTGTTGCGCAGTCGATCTACATCGCGCTACGCGGTGAGCCACAGAGCCGGCCGCTGACGCACGATCTATTTCTACAGGTTTTAGCTGCGTTGAAGATCTCGGTGGAACGAGTGGAGATCACAGAGATCAAGAATATTGGTGGCAACGGAACATTCTTTGCCCGTATTGTTCTGCTGAATGGTAGCCAGCAGATAGAGATTGATTCTCGGACCTCTGACGCTATCGCCATTGCTCTCCGCGCAAAGTGCTCAATCTTTATCGACGAAGATGTTGTCGAACAGGCAGCGATACCCGTCTCTACCGTGGAGAGCGGAGAGGAGACGGACGAGAATGGCGCCGCCGCTCAAGATGAAAAAAAGGGAGGCGAGGACGATTTGATCGATCGTCTAAAAAATGAACTTGGCGTTGCGGTACATGACGAAAATTATGAGGAGGCTGCCCGCCTGCGCGATCAGATAACTGACCTGGAAGGGTCATCATGAAAAAATTTGAAGAGTGGATGATCACTCCGGTTGCGGATCACCTTTTTGCTTAACCTTGGCCAGGCGCTCTTCAATCAGCTGCTCGATGGCGTCTCTGTCTTTCCCGAGCGAAAAGGAAACTTCGTCGATTAAAAGCCGGTGCGCACTGTCATATAGCTTACGCTCCAGTATTGGCAACTCCTTGATCTTACTGCGGTAAAATAGCGTTCTCACGACGGAGGCGATGTCCTCTACCGCACCTCGTTTAAGCAAATCAAGATTCATCTGATAGCGCAGCTTCCAGTCTGTGGGAATCGGATCAAAATCCTCAG
Organism: uncultured Spirochaetaceae bacterium; assembly: GCA_964618015.1. Taxonomy (GTDB): domain Bacteria; phylum Spirochaetota; class Spirochaetia; order SZUA-6; family Bin103; genus CATQHW01. Next base: position 4,285 of record CAZTZA010000011.1, read on the forward strand.
AGATCAAGCGTAATGCATTTTCAGCTTTGCGTTTGCTGACAATTGCCCGCACGCCCAGTTCATCTGCTTTTCCTACTGGAATCATGATCTTCATATCAGAGACTTCAAGATAGACCACGTAGTAGAGCGTAGGTTTATTTTGAAATTCGATTTCCTCTAACTTTTGTATCTTCCCGACACCCTGAAGTGGATATACGATTTCCTGGCCGACCTCATAGCGGGCAATAACGGGTTTTTCTTCGTCATTCTTCTCTTGGTGAGCGGCAGCAGTATCGTTGGAAGTTGCTAACAGTGAACTCTTGGGAAGCTGGTCAGTGATTGGAGAGCCGTTTTGAGGTTTAGCGGCTACGGCGGTGGCAGAGGTTTTAGATTTACTAGAGGCGGTTTTTGAGGTCTCAGTCTTGCCAGATTTCTTTTTAACGGGCGCTGATTTTTGGGAGGTTTTCTGTTTTGAAGCAGTAGTCTTGGAAACTGGCGATGATGAACTTTTGGAAGGCTGATCATCGGCTACGGCGGAGGCAGAGGTTTTAGATTTACTAGAGGCGGTTTTTGAGGTCTCAGTCTTGCCAGATTTCTTTTTAACGGGCGCTGATTTTTGGGAGGTCTTCTGTTTTGAAGCAGTAGTCTTGGCGGTCTTAGACGATGTATTCTTGATCGGGTCCACTCCCTTTGAAGATGCGGCTGACCCCATGTGCGGAGTATCGCACGGTACTTGATCCGGGTCAAAACTTAACTACTGATGAGTAATCAAGACCGATCGGGCAGCAAGATAGTGCGACTGCTTAGTATGGCTGGCTACCCAGCATTATTTGCAGCCCTTGTGGGAGTCACGGTCGCCTTTTGGCGCCCGCTTGTCGATGGAATATCTGATCCGGAAGCATTGCGTGCATGGGTAGAAGGCTACGGTGCGGCAGCTCCATTAGCGTTCATTCTCGTGCAGGTGGTACAGGTAGTGATCTTCGCGATTCCTGGTGAATTCCCACAGTTAGCGGCCGGCTATTTGTTCGGCACTCCGGCCGGTATCGCCTATACGTTAGTGGGAGCAGCTATAGGATCGGCAATTGGTTTTCTGGCGGGGCGAGTCTTAGGCCGTCCATTTTTGAGGGTAATCATGTCGGAAGAGCGGAGAGCCCAGTCTGAAGAGTTGATTATCTCACCTCGTGGAATATCCACTCTGTTCCTGCTCTATTTGATTCCAGGTATCCCGAAAGACGTGCTGTCCTACATAGCTGGCATCGGACCGATACGCCTATGGTTCTATCTGGTAGCTAGTACCGCTGGTCGGATTCCAGGTGTGGCGCTGAGCGTGATTACTGGTGCTGCTGCAGCTGAAAGAAAATGGCTCCTAGCCGGGATTGTCATCGGTATCGCAGTGGTGCTGTTCGGCGCGGGGCTTCTGATGCGCAAACAACTTTTGAATCTGTTACAGCGGTTCGCTCGAAGAGATCAGTCTTAAACCGATTATCCAGGTGAAAGATCTTTTGAAAAGGCAACTCCTGCCGGCAGGTCAGCACGCCGGAAACCCATGTACCGGAACGGGTGGATGTCCAGTTGATTAGGGCTCCATCCAGATACACGCTGCAGATCGATGAGCGATGCAGCTACCCCATGTCTCAGCGGCAGGATAACGGCCTCCTGTAGCAATAGTTCCTCAGCTTTTGCAAGACTCTGGAGACGATCGAGTCCCGTATTTCCCAAGGCCAGGTCTATCAGTCGGTCGTAATCACGCGATGAGTAACCAGCGTCGTTGAGGTTGCTTGAGCTAGTCCACATCAGCAAGAAGGAAATTGGATCAACGAAGTCGCCCACCCAAGAGGCCACTGCGAGCGTGAAGTTGCCCGCCTTAACCTCTTCCAGATAGTCATCGTAAGCGGGTACAATTGCTACTGTCACGTCAGCTCCCAGATGCTTTTCCCACGCTTGTTGCAGAGGTTCTGCTAAGTATGCTGCCTGTTCTCCCGCAACCTTGATGATTATCGGCGGTAGGCCGATTCCTTCGGGGAAGCCGGCTTGTTCCAACAGACGGCGGGCACTGCGCAGGTCCTTGTTCGTGATTCCCTCTATGTTCGGGTAGCCTGGTATCCGGGGAACCAAAACGCTAGTGGGAAAACGGATTCCCTCTTCCGAAGACCGGACTTGATCCCATGGTACTAATAGCGCTAGTGCTCGCCTAACGCGAGCGTCATTAAATGGTCGAGAGCTTGATCTGAATAGGAAGTAGGTAGTGGAAAAAAGACGGTTGGCGACGATAAATGGGGCCATCTGTTGCGAACCGACGAAGTCCTTTGCCCAATGGATATCTCCCGCCATAAAACCCGCATCAATTGCCTTGGCATCGTCGAAGAAGCGTACACGTATACGGTCTAGATCGACTGTGGACCGGCCCCAATAATGCAGGTTGCGCTCGAACAATAATTCGCTGGCTGTCCACTCGGCTACCGAGAATGGGCCATTGCCGATTATAGGTGCCTGCGATTGCCAGCCAACCTGGGCTCTGTAGGCTGGATAAACCGGTGCAAAAGCGTGATGTGCCAGCATTCTTAAGAAGTGCTCTGATGGCCGTTCCAATACAACCTCTAATTCTTCCGGCGAAACTACGTGTATACCCACGCCAGATTCATCCTTGGTAAGGCCGGAACGGTAGTCAGCTACGCCGCGGATCACGTCGAATAGAAGAGAGTACTTTGCTTGTTCGCCGGGGTTGATCATGCGCATCCATGAGGCACGGAAGTCCTCTGCAACCACACGCGTGCCATCGGAGAACCGGGCGTTGTCTCGTAGTAGAAATCGGTATCGCAAGCCATCTGCAGAAACACGCCAGTTTCGTGCCACCCCGCTTACGGGATCTAAGCTAAGAGGATGATAGGAAACTAGTCCTTCTGATAAGGCTGTTAACAATTGCGCTTCGGTAACGGTGAAAGCGTGCAATGGGTCCATGCTAATGTTGAGTGCATCGCGGTAGGCAACTGTGAGCTCTCTGGTGCTGACCTCATCAGCTGATAGTAAAGGAGCTGCGACGATCGTTGTCGTAGTAAGTACTGCGGTTAGAATCAAACTTGTGGGTAGGGTGCGCATGCGAAACATCCAAGTTATGGTAATTATTGACGTCGGAAAGAGTCCATAGGATCTATTCCGATTCGTATACGTAGGTATAAGAAAGCGGCTGCCAGCCCGCCGATATGGGTAAGGTGGGCAATGTGTGAACGTGATCCGCTTAGCTGGAAAATTAGTGATAGTCCGCCGAGGATGAGGACCATGGTTGTAGAGCGCATCGGGATGAACCAGAAGGTGACGATCTCTCTCGGATTAAGCACCGCGTAGGCGAGCAGTATCCCGTACACCGCACCAGAGGAACCCAGGATCGCTATGTTTGTGGCAGACATTAGCGCGAGGACAGTGCTAAAAATGCCCGCAATCATTCCGCAGGATAGGTACAAACTGAGGAACTCGGAACTTCCGAGCTCTCGTTCCACGCGCGAGCCGAAAAGGAAAAGCATCAGCATGTTGAATAGCAGGTGCCACATGTCAGCATGTAAGAAGAGGTAGGTAACGAGTTGCCAAACAGCATGTTCTTGCGCCAAAGCCTGGGGGCGTAGGATCAACGCTCCCAGGAAAGTCGGCATAGTTAGTTGGATTAGGAAGGAGCAAACTGTGATGCCGATAAGCCATGTGGCGGCATTATACTGTGCATAGGGGAACGGCTTGCCAAGCAGGCCACGGGTATTCATTCTCATAGGCTATATATGACTCGGAAATCGGTCAAAAATGGAGCGTCGGCCATGAACGTTAAGGCAAGCGTACATTAATGAGTGCGTCGGCTGCCTCCAGAAGACGTTTGGAGGGTTCTCCAGGCGGAATCAGTGATGCAAGATCGGACCGGGTCTCAAGGTAAAATTCTATGGCGTGATCGCGAGCTGCTTGTATGCTGCCGGAAACTTCAAGCAAAGAGATCGCTTGGTCGATTTCAGTCTGGACTTCGTCGATTTGCCGACCTTGGATCTTGGATAGCAGATCCGATAGTTCACCTTTACTGCTATGCTCGCCGTGCAGGATTAGGGGCAGACTTTTCTTGCCCTCGATAAGGTCATCGCCGCGCTCTTTGCCCGGATTACCGCGTTCTAAGTTAGTAACGTCATCGATAATTTGAAAGGAAACGCCGAAGCGCTCGCCAATAGTCGTCAGAGAAGCTATCAGCTGTTTTTCCGCTTGAGCTATGGTAGCACCGAGTCCCATCGCTAGCCCAGCGAGACTGCCAGACTTCAAAGTCGACATTGAAAAATAATCTGAAATGCTCGGCAGGATCGTTTTTCGCTGATGCCAGAGGATATCTAGGCCCTGACCATAGTGTAGTTTTTGCATCGTTGTTGCGTACATGCGGTAGAGACGCAGAGACTCGGCTGCAGTTAGAGGGGGAGAGATAGGTGCTGAAGTCTCCAACAGGATCGTCGGCAGGAAATAGGCGAGGTTACCCGCGTTTACGGCTAAATCCATGCCGAATTCTATATGCGCTGCGGGTCCACCGCGGCGTGTGCGTGCCCCGTCTTCGATGTCGTCAATAATTAAACTGCCAGCATGGGTAAGTTCTACCAATGGCGTAAGCGGCAGCGCACGGTCACTACCTCCATAGATCTCGCAAGTGAGCTGCATGAACAGTGCCCGCCAGCGTTTGCCACCGCGTTCTAACAACGTACGCAGCGGTGCAACGATCTGTGTTCTACGGTCGTTGGTCACCGTGGTTTGATGGAATTTTGGTGATAGCTCTTCAAGCGTTTGGTGCAACGCCTCTTCAATCCGTGATAGCCTCTGCTCCACAGATAGGACTTTCATGGTCCGCCAGCCGATCGTCAAGCTGCAAGGTCTGCTATTGCACGATTTTTGCGCTGTAGGGTATCATCTCCCGCAACTCCCAATCCTAGAGGTACGATATAATATGAAACGTATAGCTACGATAATGGTGATCGCTGCGCTAGCGACGTCGTTTTCCTTTGCAGATATTAATGTCTTGGGCGTGCATATCGCCACTGATGGCGGTGCATGGCAGATTGTTGACGGGCGCTTGGCGCAGACTGATGGAGACGCCTCTCTGGCTGGCGCTATGGCCAACGTAGGGCGGTCCGGAATGACCGAATACTCCTTCGACGTTGCGTATCACGGCGGCGGCGAAGACAATGCGGGTGCATTCGGTGTAATAGTGGACGGTTTCGCAATCGGTTTGGTATGGGATCCTGCCAACAAAGGTGGTTCCGGCCTGTATGCGGAGGTCTATACCGCTAATGGTCTCCATGAGTACGCAGGCATTACCTATAGCTTTGAGATTCCCGCGTCGCTACTTGCAGGAATTTCGGTTCAGACAGTAGTTAACACCACCTTACCGATCCGGATACGCATTGACTCCAGTAACGGCAACGTCTGGGTCAAAGATCCGCGGGACGCGACCATTTGGTGGGCATTTACTCTGGGTCAGGCACTAGACGGGACGACCGTTGGTGTTGGCACAAGTTCGCTGTCTGCTACCTTTGGCAACCCTACAGCCCAAAGTATGTAGGGCAAGCCTTACTATCGTTTACGGCGACGCCTTAACCGGCGTCTGCTTGATCGAATCGGCTGCTGCTCGTGCGGCAGCCGATTTTTTTGTGTTCGTATCGGCGTGCCGAACTTGGGTTCGTCGTTCAATATTGTTCCGCGATAGCTTCGATAGATTCGGCAAGCTCGGTAGTATTGATCCGGGCTCGAAAAAGTTGCCAAGGTGTCTGCGCGATACAGCTCAAGTAACTGAGGAAATGATGGCTCGGTCATGAGTCGCTCTATAAGGTCACGCATGTTCGGGTTGTGGCCTCCTTTCCTCATTGCACCAGGTATCATGTGGTAAAGGACTAGGAAAGCTACCTTCCGCACGACGGATTCTTCGAATCCAAGTCTCTTCAGGAATCGTGTAGCTACCTGTGCGCCTATGTCAGCATGACCGTAAAAACGTTTGTTTCCCATTGGGCGTGAGCATGGCTTGCCAATGTCATGCAGAAGCAACGCGAGCGATAGCTCCATGTCTGGTCGCTTGCGATGACGAAAGGTTGCCAGAGTGTGTTGCCACCCACCCCCTTCCGGATGGTGATCCTTTGCGTGGTCGACGGTGGTAAGTGCGCTGATTTCAGGCCACCAAAGATCGATTAGGCCAGCATTGAGCAGCAAATCAAGCCCCTTTTCCGGGTGAGGAGCGGTCAGGATGTCGGTAAGAATTTGACGCTGGTACCCAGCTGCGACTGGCGGAGGTTCGTGGTTTAAGGTTAGTGCGGCTGCATCAGCGGTATAGTGGTAACGGGAAACTAGGCGGGCTGCTTCAGTAAGTCGCACCCAATCCGCGTGAGCATCGAGCACAGGAACGAGTTCTGCGCGGCGTAAGTCTCGATAAACGCCATGCGGATCTAGAAAGACTTTGTTGCGAGGATCATAGCGCAGGTCCAGTACGGTGAAGGGATTGCGTTGCCAAGGGTCAATCTCGTCCGCGCATCGAAAGAAGATGCTTCGATTACCTATTCGTGCGGCGGCATGCTCAAGAGGGAAACCGGGAAAGGTTAATTCGTCAAACAGCCGCGATAGCGCAATCAGATCACCTTGAGTAAGAATGATGTCAAAAGTGGAACCATTGCTGCCAAAGTAACAATCGAGTGCGGAATAGCTACCTAAGTAGGAAGGGTAGCCAGCTTTAACTAAGGTGGCCGCGGGCGGGAGATACATCTCCATTCAATTCTGAGCCACTTAGGGCTTATTCAGAAGGTCGTCAGAGTGCAGCGGAGACTACTTCGATCTCCGGGTCGACCTCGTCGCGCAGGATTCCCTGTATTGCAGTCATCGTGCCGGACTCTGATGATGGGCAGCTCCCGCAGGCACCTTGGTAGCTGACCACGACACGTTTGTTCTCATAGGCGAGCACATCTAGATCACCGCCGTCATTTTGTAAGTACGGTCGAACAGTCCGATCCAGCACCTCTTCGATGACTCTAATGTCGTCCGGGAGATCTTCGCGGTTTCGCTCTTTTTCCGTCGGTGTAAAGTCAGGATTGTGATGCTGGATTTCTTCTGTAGCGATCTTCTTAATCTGGTCAGCTGCTGTCTCCCAGTCGGTGGAATCTTCTTTAGTGACCGTAATTACATTCTCAAACAGATGAACCTGGTGCACGTAAGGCAGATTAAATAGTCGCTGTACCAACGGCACGCCTTCGGCCTGTTCGGCATGCTCAAAGGTTATTTTCCCAGAGCTCTTCACATCCATATTAAGGATGAACTTCATCGCGTTGGGATTGGGTGTGAATTGAGTCAGAATTGCGATAGGCACGAGACTCTCCTTATTCCTCGGTGGTGACGATTCCGCCTCCAGAGAGGGCTCTGGACAAGGCGTGCCACGACAGGATTGCGCATTTCACACGTGCTGGGTATTCCCAGATACCGGAGAATATCTCCAGCTTGCCTATAGTAGGAGACTTGCCTGAATCCTTGCCACTCAGGACCAGGTTGTGGAAGCGCTCGAATAGCTCAGTTGCAGCGGTCATGCTTATACCGGTAACCGACTCGGTCATTAGCGATGCGGATGCTTTAGAAATCGCGCAACCGATCCCGTTAAAGCTAGCTGCGGCAATGATTCCGCTTTCGTCAACTCGCAGCTCAATCGTAAAGCGGTCACCACATAGCGGGTTGTCCCCTTCAGCTGAGTGCGTGGCATTGGCGAGTGGTCCGTAGTTTCTCGGGTTGCGGTTGTGCTCGAGAATTACCTGTTGGTAAAGGTCGGCGCTGTCACTCATGAAAATACCTCCATAGTAAGGCGAACGGCACGGCATAGAGCGTCAAT
>CAZTZA010000011.1:12134-13313 GCA_964618015.1 uncultured Spirochaetaceae bacterium
TTGCTGTAACGCAGAAGTGCTCCATTACCGGCTGAGCACAGTGGTGGCCAGTACGGATAGCGACACCTTCCCGATCAGCGATAGTCCCGAGGTCATGCGGATGAATATCCCCAACTACAAAGGAGAGCACTGGTGCTCTATCTCGGGCTGTCCCAATGATACGTACCGAGTCGATCGCTTCCAGCTTGTCAATCGCCGCTTGCAGCAGCAGCTTCTCGCGTGTCGCTATCCACTCAAAACCGAGTTGCTGCAGGTAATCGATCGCTGCGCCCAGGCCGATTACTCCAGCAATGTTAGGCGTCCCAGCTTCCAAGCGGCTAGGTAGATCTGCGTAGCTGGTACTGTTAAAGGAAACCGAGCGGATCATGTCTCCGCCCCCAGCAACAGGACTCATCTTTTCCAATACCTCTCGTTTGCCATACAACACACCGACGCCTGTGGGTCCATATAGCTTGTGGCCGGAGAAAGCTAAAAAATCGCACCCAAGTCTTTCAACGTCCAACGGAAGGTGGGCAACGGCTTGTGCGGCGTCAAAAAGTACTGTAGCGCCATGTTCTTTGGCAGCAGCCGCAAGCTCTGCCACGGGGTTAATTGTACCCAAGGCATTGGATGCTACGGTGATGGATAGTAGTCGAGTCCGACGTGACAGCAGTTTATCTACTGCTTCCAAGTCAAGGCTACCGTCATCCAAAATAGGCAGCACTCGGAGAACGCAGCCATATCGATCGCACGCCATCTGCCACGGGACGATGTTCGAGTGATGCTCCATCTCGGTGATGAGGATTTCATCTCCAGCGGATAGGTTATCTTGACCCCAGCTCTGTGCTACTAGGTTAATCCCGGCGGTGGTGCCTGAGGTGAAGATGATCTCCTCCCTCTCGCTTGCTCCGATTAGGTCTCTGACGAGATCTCGGGTGGCTTCGTAGCGTTCAGTAGCTTGCTGACTCAGAAAATGTACACCGCGATGGACGTTGGCTGCGCCATGCTGATAGTGGTCGGTTACTGCCTCGATGACAACTTTTGGCTTTAAAGTGGTTGCGGCATTATCCAAGTAGACGAGCGGTCGGTCGTGAACTTGCTGGTTTATCGGCGGGAAGTCCCGCCGCACCGATGCTGCATCAACTGCAGTTCGGCCAGATACGGTCTCGCGTGATTTTATCATGCCGCTGCAAGAGTCGC
>CAZTZA010000011.1:13323-37297 GCA_964618015.1 uncultured Spirochaetaceae bacterium
GTCGCTAGACGACGGTCTACTTGCCGATTAAGGAGGGTAGACACCTCGGGAATATCCACCCGCCGCGTCTCCTCGTTCAAGAAGCCACGTACTAGCATGCCAGTCGCCTTGCCAGTCGGGATTCCACGGCTCAGTAGGTAATTGAGTTGTTCTGGAGCGAGAGGACCAGCGGTAGATCCATGTGTACAACGCACTTGGTCAGCACCTATGCGTAGTTGAGGACGTGCGTCTGAACGCGACGTGGGGTCTAGCAATAGTGTCTTACTAAGTTGAAATGCGTCGGTCTCCTGGGCAGTCCGGTCGACTTCTATTGTCCCCTGAAATGAACTTCGTGCACCGTCCAGTAAAACGGTTTTGAAAAGCTGATCGCTGGAGCAATTGGGTGCTTGGTGATGAACACAAGTGTGTGTCGCGTTGTGAAGTGAGCCTGATAGTACCGCAGAGCCTTCCAATCGGACCCGAGCTCCAGAATCTTGCAATGCGATGGTGGTCTCGGTTCGATCAATGGCCATGCCGCTGCCAATCAGTACCAAATCAAGAGAAGCGTCGGAACAAACGGCAGCCCGCAGGGAGGCGAACGAGAACGCCAGCGGATCGGCTGGGGCATGTCGGTAATAACGAAGTTTTGCCCCTGGTGCGATGAAAAAATCAGCAGCGGGCACGTGCAGCGTCGCATCAGGACGATCTATCGGTTCCCAGCGTTCCAGAACGGTAGCGCGAGCGCCCGGTGCAAGTTCCACGCGGACGTTGTCGGTAAACAAGACTGGTCCGTCGGGGTAGTTTAAAGCCCGGTGCACGATCTCGATCAACCCTGGTTCGTCGTCATTAACAGTAATGCAGACTCCAGTGTTCGAAAATGCTTGGTTAATAGCAGTAAAGGCATGTTCTGGAAAACCGCCTGCATTGACCGTTGCAACTGGCGGCTTAGTGGTTCCTAAAGGCTGCCAGGACGCGGTCTGCGTCTGTGCCATCAGGCTGGTCTCTCCTATTTTGAACTGTTTGCCTAACAGCGGTCGTACATTGGTGTATGCCCATTCCTCGTCTCGTCCTATGGGGAGGCAGGATGAGGATAGTCTTTCGCGACCGGACCGGCGTAGAGCACGCAGCCAGTCTGGTCCACCGAGTTTTTGGTCGAAGTGAACGGCATGCTTAACCATCTCAGCGGTCCAGGCAGAAGCCTGGTCTGAAACACTCATCAGGTGCTTTTCCCGCTTGGATGTTTAGCGACTGGATTTAGCCAGTCGTAACCTCGTTGCTCTACTTCGAGTGCTAGTTTCGCGTCCCCGGAGCGCACGATTCGGCCGCCGGATAAAACATGTACCCGGTCAGGAGCAATGTGGTCTAGAAGGCGTTGGTAATGGGTAATCAGCACTATTGCATTCTGACTGGTGCGCAGTGCCTCGATGCTTTTTGCAACGGAGCGGAGAGAATCTATGTCCAAGCCGGAGTCGGTCTCATCCAGAATGGCCAACCGAGGAGATAGGACGGCCATTTGGAGAATCTCATTGCGCTTCTTCTCGCCTCCTGAGAAATCAACGTTAAGATCCCGATCAATGAAGCTCTCATCGATACCAAGCATCTGTGCTTTCTCGCGCAGAAAGCTGTCAAAATCGTATGGATCCAGCTCTGGAAGGCCATTGTGCCGGCTTACTTCATTGTAAGCGGCGCGAAGAAATATCACGTTAGAGACGCCAGGAATCTCCACCGGGTATTGGAAACTCATAAAGATGCCCTCTCGGGCGCGCTCATCTGCGTCCATGGGAACCAGGTCGCGAGGGCGTAGGTTAATCTCGTACTCTATAGTACCAGAGGTAACTGTATAGTCCGGGTGACCACCGATCACGCGGGCTAGAGTACTCTTGCCGGAACCGTTGGGACCCATGATGGCGTGTACCTCTCCGGCATCAATGTTCAGGTCCACACCGTGCAGAATTGGGGTATCGTCAATAGATACGGATAAGTCACGTGCGCAAAGCATTATCCTACGCTCCCTTCGAGCTTCATCTCTAGAAGCTTCACTGCTTCTACCGAGAACTCTAGTGGAAGCTTGCGGAAAACTTCCTTGCAGAAACCATTGATTAGCAAAGAGAGGGCACCTTCGGTGCCGATTCCGCGTGTAGCAAGGTAAAAGACTTGGTCAGCACTGATTTTGGAGGTAGAAGCCTCATGCTCAACTACGGCAGACGGGTTACGGACTTCAATCGAAGGGAAGGTATTGGCAATGCACTCATCGCCAACTAACATTGAGTCACATTGTGTGAAATTACGCGCTCCCTCAGCTCCTGGATGAATCCGTACCTGGCCTCGGTAGCTGTTAACTGAACGATCAGCTGAAATACCTTTTGAGATGATTGTGCTAGTGGTATTCGGGCCAATGTGGATCATCTTGGTTCCGGTGTCCGCCTGCATACAATTGTTGGTGAGCGCCACAGAATAGAATTCTCCTACAGACTCTGCGCCCGAGAGAATTACACTAGGATACTTCCAGGTTATAGCGGCGCCAGCCTCCACTTGTGTCCATGAAACCTTGGAGCGTCGGCCTATACAACGGCCGCGCTTTGTAACGAAGTTATAGATGCCACCGTTTCCTTCTGCGTCACCGGCGTACCAGTTTTGCACGGTCGAGTAATTTACCGTCGCTTCATCCAGAGCGACGATCTCTACCACCGCCGCGTGCAACTGGTTCTGGTCACGCATGGGGGCAGTACATCCCTCTACGTAGTTTACTGAGCTGCCCTCTTCGGCAACGATCAGGGTGCGCTCGAACTGACCGGTCTCGGCTGCGTTGATGCGAAAGTACGTTGATAAGTCCATAGGACATTCAATTCCGCGTGGGATATAACAAAATGAACCATCAGTGAATACTGCTGAGTTTAATGCGGCAAAGTAGTTATCGGCTGGCGGTACCACAGACCCTAAGTACCGCTGAATTAGCTCTGGGTATTTTTGCACTGCTTCACCCATAGAACAAAATACAATACCAAGCGCTTCGAGCTGTTCCTGATTCGTGGTCCCAACTGATACCGAGTCAAACACGGCATCAACTGCTACCCCCGTTAGACGTTTCTGCTCTAGGAGGGGGATCCCTAAACGTTCAAAGGTGGCGATTACCTCCGGGTCGACCTCATTTAAGGTTTCAGGTCCATCTCCGACTTGTTTGGGGGCTGAATAGTAGCGTATGTCCTGGTAGTCGATCGCTGGGTAGTTGACGAAACGCCACCACGGTTCGTCCATCGCTTGCCATCGAGAAAAGGCCTTGAGGCGAAAATTTAGCATGAACTCAGGTTCGTTCTTTTTCTCTGAGATTAGTCGTACGGTATCGGTCGAGAGTCCTTTGGGTACATCATCGGTTTCCACATCGGTATGGAAGCCCGCAACGTACCCCGTAACCGGCTGTTTATGCGCTGCGATTTCCATGATCTATATATTGAAAACGACCCATAATTGTCTGTTTATGGGAGAATTGATTTCGGATTCTTTTTGCCTCTTCCTCTTCACTAGCAAGAAGATCGCCGATGCTTACGTCGCGGTAGAATTGCTCCAAGCGTTTCGATAGGTTGACTACGGCGGAGATAATCGTACAGGAGCCCGTGAGCTGACACTCACACCGTTCATCCATACATGTTGCAAACCGTGTTGGACCGACCAACCACTCGCTGAGTGCATGCAATGATAACTGGTCCAGGTCAGCGCACAGGCGATAACCTCCCTGAGCGCCTTGCTCAGACGTAACTACCCCACAATGTGCCAGGCGTTGCAGGACCTTGGATAGTACGTCAAATGGCATCGGGTGCACCTCGCATAACTCACGAGCGCTAACAAGCCGACCGTTTTGTGCCGTAGCCCTGACCATTCGCATGTGCTGTAAGGCTAGCAGAGCATATTCCAATTTACGGTGAATTTTTAACAAGTAGGCCTTCTTTAGTCTTATTTAAGTTTACGTCACCCAGCATCGCGGGTCAAATGATCTCATCATGCGAACGGGTTAGTACCCCAGATCTCCAAGTCACGAATAAGGGTTCTTCCGGGAAGTGCCGCAAGATGGACGATGGTGGAGCCAATATCGGCTGCATGTAGGTGCAGATTAGGTCCGGCGATGGGTTCTGTATCAGGTCCAGAGTCGATGCTGCTGGGATTAATCATGACAACGCGAATATCTTTACGACGAACTTCATGCAGTAAAGCCTCAGCGAAGCCTCGGAGGCCGAATTTGCTGGCTGCGTAAGCGCTTGATCCGGGGTCACCTTTTTTTCCGCTCATTGATCCAATCATGAATAGGTCACCGCGGCGTCGCTGGATCATCTTTGGTAGGAATGCCTGCGTCGTAAGAAACACACCGGTAAGATTAGTCTTGATCGTGCTGTTCCATTGTTCTAGCGTCATGGCCGTGACCGCGTCCCCGGCAAAGGCGGCAGCGTTGTTGACTACTATATCGGGATCACCGATCGTCTGATGTACTACTTCGGGCAGACTTGCGATGTCGTTCGGATCGCTTTGATCACAACCGAAACCTACACACTTAGCCTGCGGCAACAGGGCAGTAAGGTCCGTTGCGGCTGTAGTGGCACGTGTTTGGTCTCGACTGGTGATCGCTACGCTTGCGCCAGCCACCAATAGCGATGCGGCAATGTGTTTGCCAAGGCCACGAGTTCCTCCGGTCACCAGTGCGATCCTTCCGACAAGTGGTTGGGATGATTTATACATAGGGTGCTGAATATCGGGTGATGCAGATCCTGCGTCTACCCTAGGAAAAAACTTTGCGTATCTAAAAATGATTGGTCAATTACAGTGAGCAATTCCCTGTTAATGAAGAAAAGGTCCAGTAAACTGTATCGACTTCACGTATTGGAGCTTGTCGGCAAGCCGCCAAGCTTCTAGAATTGGACTATCTCGGAAATCCTATCAAAAGTCTAGCGATACTTCTTCCAGCGTTGAAACGACGTGCCGGGCGCCTACTGCTCGGTCTCGTCTGCATGATTGGGCAGAATTACGCCCTTCTCAGAGTCTCGGAGTTCCTTAAGCAGCTCTTGGATGAGATTGCTACCGGTGATAATGAGCGTGCTTTTGTATTGGGATTAATAATGCAGGCAATCATTTTCGCGGTCGGCGTTTCTATCTGCATGTTTGGTATGCGTTGGCTCATAATCGGTGTATCACGAGAAGTTGAATACGAACTGCGTGACGTCCTTTACCGGAAGTTGCTCCGGCTTGAATTTGATTTCTATCAACGCCGCCGAACGGGAGACATTATTTCCCGTTGTACTAATGACTTAAACGATGTAAGAACGCTTCTTGGTCCCGGAATAATGTACATTCCTGACGCTCTCTCGCGACTAGCAATGTTCGCTCCGGTATTAGTTCGTTTACACGTCGAAATGGCCGGTGCTCTGGGCGTGCTGATGGCATCATTGACTGTGCTAATTGTGATAGTGACACCACGGCTCCGCCCTCGGTTCCGACAAGTTCAGGAGATAGTCGCTGCGATCAACGACCGAGTGTGGCAGATCGTCACCGGGATTAACACAGTTAAGTTGTATGGTCTTGCTGCTTCAGAGACCGATCGCTTCCGGGATCTTAATCAGCGCTATATCGTCGCTAATGTGGGCGTTGCTCGGACCCGCGGAGTACTCTGGCCTCTTCTCCAGTTTATATATGGCCTAGCGACACTAATGCTGCTAGTAGTAGGTGGTGAAGCGGTCATTCGACGTACACTCACCATTGGTGAGCTACTACAGTTCTCCGCAATTCTTGGGGTTCTGACTTTCCCCGTGTTGAGTCTAGGCTGGGTAACCGCGCTCATTCAACAGGGAGTGAGTGCGATGGAGCGCATCCGCTCAATTTTAGATCACCCAGTCGTCGCCGGTCCGGTCGATCCAATGTTAGTTCCGGCGGGGCCGATAGCCATAGTGGCACAGAACGTGTCTTACTGCTTCCCTAACGCTGATCGTTATTCACTTAATAACATAAACTTGACTATCAATTCAGGCCGCACGGTTGGCATAACCGGCGGCGTTGGCAGCGGTAAGAGCTCACTGGTTTTATTGATGGCCGGTGTGGCCACACCATCAGGCGGAACGCTTGTTATCAACGGTGCGGACGCCACGACGATTGATCCTTTCGTTTATCGGGGTCGAATCGCCTACGTCCCGCAGGAACCATTTTTGTTCTCGGCTACCGTTGCAGAGAATATTGCTATGGGCAGCGAAGGGCCTGTATCGCATGATCAGATAGTTACCGCCGCTCGTCTATCAGCGGTTGATGGAGATATAGTTCGTTTTCCGGAAGGATACGATACTCTGGTCGGAGAACGCGGTATTACCCTATCGGGAGGGCAGCGGCAGCGCGTGGCGATCGCGCGGGCTTTAATACGCAATAGTGACCTTCTGATTATGGACGACGCATTGTCCTCAGTAGATTCAGACACGGAGACAAGGATTCTTACTAACCTCAGTTCTCTGAAGTCATCTCGTACCATTGTAATCGTCTCGCACCGGGTATCTGCGCTGCAACTCGCAGACAGCATTGTTGTCATGGACGGCGGCACGGTAGTCGAGGTTGGGTCTCACGGCGAGCTGATGAAGACTAATGGACGGTACTCCAAGTTAGCTAAGCTGCAGCAACTGGAAGCAGAACTCGGATGATACATCTATGCTGAAACATCGACCCGAGAGGTCCCGTGAGGGCGGACTTGATTTTAACCTCACTCGGAGGCTCAGTCAGTACGTTCTTGGTCACAAAGCACTGGTCGGCCTGTCGGTCGTAGCAATGCTTTCAACCGATCTACTGCAGGTCCTGATCCCGCTACTGATCAAGCTGGGAATCGATCAGAATATTGCTGCCGGTGACTTAGCTGGTCTGCGCATGACTACATTAATGTTGGCCGGCGCTCTTGTTGGACGATTTGCGACCCAGGTTGTATTCACCGTAATCGTCGAATTGCTTGGGCAGCGGCTGCTGTTTGATCTCCGTCTTGACCTGTTGCGCAAGGTCCTGCGCCTAGGAAACGACTACTTCGATCGCACGCCAGTGGGTAAGACTCTTACCAATGTAACTAACGATGTAGAGGCCGTCCGACAGTTTATTTCCGACGGTATCGTTAATATTCTTGGCGACTCAGTGAAGGTAATCTTCATCCTGATCGCCATGGTTTTAATCAATCCTCGTCTTGCGGCTATCACTTTTATCACACTGCCTCTATTCGCAATTGCAACGATTGCCTTCCGTAACGCCCTGCGCCGAGGGTTTCGTGGTGTTCGGGCGGCCAACGCAGCCATTAACACTTCGTTGTCGGAGACGGTCACCGGCATTCGCGAAATTACTGTGCTTAATCACCAAACGCGAAGCCTAAATAACTTCGAGGGACACAATCGCGAATATCTAAAGTGGTATCTAGTCGTAGTGCGAGCTTTTTCCCGATATTTCCCCACCATAGAGGTAGTTTCTCAAGCGGGGATGCTAACCGTGATTTTAGCTGCTCACTTTATGATAGGGGTTTCCGTGAAGATTGGCGACATCTTCGCTTTCGTCATGTATATCACCATGCTCTTCATGCCCCTGCGTCAGCTTGCTGAGAAGTTCAATACCTTCCAATCGGCGATGGCTGCATCCGAGCGTATCTTTGGAATGTTAGACCGACGAGAATCGATTACTGATCCCCATCCGAGTATGGCGTTACCTCCTCGGAGTACTCGTGCCGGCAGTGTGAGGTTCCGCGGAGTTAGTTTTGCTTACAACCCCGAGGCACCGGTGTTTAAAGACCTTTCGTTTCAAGTCATGCCTGGAGAAAGGATTGCTCTGGTTGGCAGCACCGGTTCAGGCAAGTCGACAGTAATTAATCTCATTAACCGCTTATATGACGTTGATGGGGGCGTAGTCGAAGTTGACGGAGTGGACGTGCGTGCATGCGCTTTACACGAGCTTCGCCAACGGATAGTGACGATTCCACAGACGCTCTTCTTATTCAGCGGAACTATCCACGACAATATAGCTCTTTTCGATCCAACCGTGACTCGATCTGAGGTCGTTGAGGCAGCGCGGGCGGTCAACCTGGACGGGTTCATCCAATCATTACCATCTGGTTACGATGAGGAGGTGCTTGAGGAGGGAAAATCTCTCTCTACCGGTCAGAAACAACTTTTGTCTTTCGCAAGGGCATTAGTTCGACAACCGGACGTTGTAATCATGGATGAGGCCACATCTAGTATCGATGCAGAATCGGAGAGCTTGATAGAGGATGCCACCTCGACGTTGCTGGCCGGCCGCACTGCGATTGTCATTGCTCACCGTCTGTCAACTATACGTTCTGCGGATCGTATCTTGGTATTGCACGATGGCTCTCTGGTAGAGGAGGGCAACCATCACACTCTTCTGGATCAAGATGGAGTTTATGCAAAACTTTACCGAGTTCAACTTATAGGGCTGTCCCAGGGGGATATGCAATAAACTCCTCAACCATTGTGCTCTTCTTAAGAGTCTCTATTTCATTCCAGTTTATTTGCTCTAAGTTAGCAAATTAACGACACTTTACTCATGTGTTTTTCTCGTCTTCTACACTTGCCGATCTGGTATTATTTCTGACATATTGACCAGCCCATGGTTGTTTCTACGATGACACCACAAGAAGTTGACCAAGAGGCCGAGCGCTTATTTTCTGCTCTGCTCAATGTGAACTGCCGTCCCGGAATCCGCTGGACCTTGGAGCATTGCCGGGAGATTGCACCGATAACCCTTGAGATTAACCATCTAAAGGCGCAAGAGAATGCAATTATCTTAGCCCATTCTTATGTAGATGCGGAGATCGTGTATGGGGTTGCTGATTATAGAAGCGACTCTTACGCGCTAGCTTTGGAGGCGCGCGAAAATAACGCAGATAAGATCGTTTTCGCTGGGGTAGTATTCATGGCGGAAACCGCAAAAATCCTGAATCCGAAAGCAACTGTTCTTGTTCCGGATGTTGCCTCTGGATGTTCTCTTGCGGACTCGCTCACAGTAAATGAATTACGCGGTCTCAAGTCCGAATACCCAGACGCTGCGGTTGTTTGCTACATAAACAGTAGCGCCGAAGTTAAGGCAGAGAGTGATGTCTGCGTAACATCGGGCAACGCCCTAAGGATTATAGAGCAACTGCCGGAGGAGCGTATTTTGTTCGTTCCTGATCGT
Organism: uncultured Spirochaetaceae bacterium; assembly: GCA_964618015.1. GTDB lineage: Bacteria > Spirochaetota > Spirochaetia > SZUA-6 > Bin103 > CATQHW01. The sequence goes on from CAZTZA010000011.1 coordinate 22,483, forward strand.
ATCATGGCTGATAATCTACAGCGTGACCTGGAATCACGTGGTATTGAAAAAGAGATTCTTAGTTCCCAGGGCACATGCATCGTGCATGATCAGTTTACCGCAGTTGAGATTGAGGAAGAGCGCGTTAGATTGCCCGGATTATCCGTGGTCAGTCATCCGGAGTGCACCGTTGAGGTCACTGAAGTGAGCGATTTCGTAGGCAGCACCCAGGGAATGATGGAATACGTTCGTAAAAGCGACTCCCCCTACTTCATGATGCTCACTGAGTGTGGGCTGGTGGGCCGACTGGAGGCGGAGAATCCTGGCAAGGAGTTTACTGGGTCATGCCGATTGTGCCCGTATATGAAACTCAATAGTTTGGCAAAGGTGCGAGATGTTCTGGTTAACCCCGAGCCGTCGCAAGTGATAGAGATAGATCCGACGATAGTCAGTGCTGCCAAGCAGAGTCTCGATCGCATGTTCGAGCTCGGATCATCCTGATGTGTTAAGCCGACCTGTGATCGAGGCGGCGGTCACTAGGGCGCTTGAGGAAGATCTTTCCCACGGTGATGTGACCACCGAAGCAGTAGTGAGTCCTAAGCAGCGTGGTCGTGCGCGAATCATGGCTCGTGAGTCCCTTACCGTTTGTGGCACGCGGGTTGCGGCCCAGGTATTCTGGGCGGTTGATCCTGACCTTTCTATAGAGCTCGGTGCTGAGGACGGTGACGAGGTGAAGCCACCAATTCAGGTCATGCTAGTTTCCGGTGCCGTACAGTCAATTCTGGCTGCTGAGCGTGTAGCTCTCAATTTCTTGCAGCACCTTTCCAGCGTGGCAACAGTCACTAGTGCCTTCTGTACAGCCATTGCCGGCACCGGGGCCGCCGTATGTGATACTCGTAAGACAACGCCAGGCTTGCGAGCACTGGAAAAGCACGCGGTGCGTTCAGGTGGTGGGCGTTCACATCGCAGTACACTTGCTGATTGTGTTCTGATTAAGGACAATCACATCTCTTCTGCTGGAAGTGTCCATGTTGCTATCGAACGGGCGCGTGCGTATGCACCGCACGTTGTCCGTATTGAAGTAGAGGTAGAGACGCCGGAACAGATAGTCGATGCGCTGGATGCAGGTGCTGACGTCATTCTTCTCGATAATATGTCTCCTGACGAGGTTCGTTCGGCAACAGCAGAAATTAATGGGCGAGCGATAACGGAGGCTTCTGGGTCAATAAACATAGAAAACATCCGCCGCTATGCAGAGGCAGGGGTAGACTTGATCTCAACCAGCGCTCTGACCAGCATGGTTCGCAGGGTAGATTTTAGCCTTGAGTTGGGGCTGGATTAATACCATGAGCTTAATCTGATTGCTGGTGATCACAAATGGGAAACCAAGCGGTGCTATCGAGTAGATTATTTCGTTGGTACTATCTCTAATTTTGCGAGACCTAAGGACCGCAATGCATTACTGCCGTATAGTCGTGTACGCTACTGTCCATAATACGCGGTGTATCACACGCTACTCCTGACAGCAATGTTCCTTTGACATCAAAGTTGCTTGGAAGAGGCGGTAATTCCACATCTGCGATGAGGTGAGGGAGCCATGGCTACCCAGATCGGAAATAGAACTGCGCAGACCTCGGCCGTAACCAACGGCCAGAAGCACATGCTTAACCTAGTCGACTGTGACGTCCATCCGTACGTCAATAGCATCAGTGAATTGACTCCCTACATACCTGCTCGTTGGAGGAGCTGGATAGAACAGACCGGGTATAAGGGACCTTCGGATCCCGTGTACCCAAAAGTGTTTGAGTTAGCATCCCGGCGGGATGCCTGGCCTCCTTCTGGATTGCGTCCTGGGGGAGATCCCCAGTTCGCGGCAGAACAACTATTGGATGAATGGTCGATCGACGTAGCGATACTCAACAATCTGTATGGATTGAGCAGCATCAAAAACCACCACTTAGCTCGAGAACTCACCCTGGGGGTGAACCGTTGGTTGCAGGAGCACTGGCTTGATTCCGACAATCGCTGGCGCGGTGCGTTATGCGTAAACCCTGAAGATCCTGATGGAACTCCTGCAGTAATCGAACAGTTTGCTCGTGATGAACGGTTTGTGCAGGTACTATTACCGGTACGGTCGAGTGCTCCGTACGGACGACCCCAATATCGGCCAATTTTTAGGGCTGCCGCAGAAGCTGGATTACCGGTGGGCCTACACTTCGGAGGCTCCCCCGCTAATCCTATTACTGCGTGCGGTTGGCCTTCGTTCTATATTGAAGATCACACTGCAATGTCGCAGGCATTTGAAGCACAAGTACTTAGCCTCGTTTGTGAAGGGGTTTTCGACGATATCCCGGACTTACGCGTCGTCTTGATCGAAGGCGGCTTTGCGTGGTTACCACCGTTGATGTGGCGTCTAGATAAGAACTACCGCGGGTTACGAGATGAGGTGCCCTGGCTGCGCGAACTACCAAGCCGTTACATTCGGCGTCATTTCCGTGCTACCAGTCAGCCAATGGAGGAGCCAGAGAAGTCGGAGCACCTTATCCAGATGTTCGATATGATCGGCGATGACAGCTTCGTCATGTTTGCTACCGACTATCCGCACTGGGACTTCGATTCTCCCGACCGAGCCCTGCCTCGTACGTTGCCGATGCCACTCCGTCGCCGCATCCTTGCTCAGAATGCTCCGGCTACGTATGGGTGCTAACGTGCCGGATAGGGAACTGAAACAATCAGAGGACCATGACCTAGGGCCGGTAAATAATTTCCCACAGGGGATTCCGATAGCCGTCGAAGTAGGACGGCGGAAGGTAATGGTAGTTCGGGACGGTGATCACGTATACGCGCTTCGTGACGTGTGTCCCCACCAGGGAGCGTCAATTTCATCCGGACGCGTGATTTCCACTTGTCTTCTGCGGAGACGTGACAGCGAGTGGGTAGAGACTAATCTGCGTGCTGTACAGTGCCCTTGGCATGGGTGGGCTTTTGGGCTAGATGATGGCGAAGCCTTATTCGATTCTATTGAAAAATTCCGCGTTCGTTCTTATTCCGCTCGGGTTGCTGAGGGGCGAGTTTGGATGCAAATGGAGAAATAGATCCGTGAGAAGTGGGATTTTGACTACAAGAACTCATCGCTGAAGCTGAACGGTACAGCCCGTCGGATCATTCGTCCCTCAGAACGGGGTGGAAGTCGTGTCATGAGATTCTGTATTTTTGCTGGCTGACTAGCCGGAGGAACGTTATTTATCAGGCCTGTGGTCTCTACGCTGCGTAATACCTCGAGATCGGCCGCGCCTATGCCCTCCGGTAACTCTATCAACAGCGGGCGATCAATTACGCCACAGACGCGCTGAATGTTCGCTAAGGTATGGAATGATAGTGGTGATTCCTGGATTGCCGGCCGGAATAAGAGTCCATTAATGGACAATTCCCCAAGCGTACGAATCATTCCCTCATCAGACCGATGGTCGACCGTGATAACAATGCCCAGGTCCTGCAAGGTCAACAGACCTGCCTCTGTACCGGCCGCATCGAAGATCACATAGTCACAGCCCAGCCTAATTAGTTCCTTTGTTTCCGCTAGCGTGAACAGCGGAAGGCGAACACCCCAGATTTCCCCTTTAAGTGTGTCTGCAGATGCGGGTAGGTCTGGATGATCAAGGCTGCCGATTTGCAGCAGGAACGCGTCAGCGCCTGAATTTACCAGTTTCGGATCGTCGGTTAATGCTTCTGGTGTTAACTGGGCAATTAATCCGAATTCGCCGTGGTTCTTATCGCTGGAACGAAAACCGGCTGGCCGTGGCGTATGCTCCCGGATACGGTCGAGCAGTTCAATTAATCTGCTCATCCGAAGATCGAGATCAGAACGCCGGCGGCGACCGCGGATCCAATTACTCCTGCAACGTTAGGTCCCATAGCATTCATTAGCAGGAAGTTTTGCGGATCTTCTTCTTGGCCAACCTTCTGCACGACGCGCGCCGCCATCGGTACCGCTGAGACTCCGGCAGCCCCGATCATTGGGTTAACGCGTCGGCCGGTAAGGACGTTCATTAACTTCCCCATAAGAACGCCGGAAGCGGTGCCTATTGCGAAGGCAACCAGTCCAAGCCCGATAATTTGCAAAGTTTGGGTGTTCAGGAACGCAGCAGCACTCATGCGAGAACCGACTGACAGACCCAGGAGAATCGTAACGATGTTGACTATTTCGTTTTGAGCCGTTTGCGAAAGACGCTCAAGCTTAGTGACCAGCACGCTTGCTTCTTTCAGGAGATTTCCCAACATCAGCATGCCTATCAGCGGTGCTGCAGCTGGGACTACTAGCGCTGCTGTCACAGTCGTAAGAATTGGGAAAAGAATTTTCACCGAGCTGGATACTGGTCGCAAGTCCGGCATCCGAACTAGGCGCTCACGCCGGGTAGTCAGCATCCGGATTATAGGTGGTTGGATGATCGGTACAAGTGCCATATAGGAATAGGCAGCCACAGCGATGGCGCCAAGGAGATGGTCTGCAAGTTTACCAGTTAGGTAGATCGCAGTGGGCCCGTCGGCGCCGCCGATAATTGCGATCGAGGCGGCCTCTGGCATGGTGAAACCGAGCGCACGAGCTCCAAACAGGGTAGCGAAAATACCGAACTGAGCGGCTGCACCCAAAATAAAAGTTTGCGGCCGTGCTAGTAACGGTGAGAAGTCGGTCATTGCACCGATACCCAGGAAGATTAATGGCGGGAACACACTGGATTTAATACCAAACACGTAGATTTGCTCCAGCAATCCTCCGGGCTCTGCTAAGTCAACGCCAGGCAAATTGACCAACAGTGCACCAAATCCGATTGGTATTAGCAGCAGCGGTTCGTACTGGCGGGCGATGCCGAGGTACAGCATAACTCCCGCCACTACTAGCATAGCCACGCCAGGTATTGTCAGCTCAGGCAGGCCCGTCGCGTGTAGGAATTGATCGAACAGCATGATAAATCCTCTATCGGATCGTGAGGAGAGGTTGGCCTGCCGCACGGTTGTCGCCGGCTTCCACGTGCAACTCGGCGACAGTACCCGCGGCCGTGGCGGTGACATCGATGTCCATCTTCATCGCTTCCATGATAACTACGAGCTGTCCCGAGCTCACCGTGTCACCAACAGCGACCTTAATCTCTTTGACGCTTCCAGTCATGGGAGCAGGCAGCACGCCAGGACCTGCTGAGGCAGGTGCCGGGGTTGTCGGATTTAGTCTTGGACTAGTCTGTGGGTCTGTCGCTGGTTGGTCCGGGAGAGCAGGCTCAACAGTGGATACAAGAGGAGCCGTCGGGATCGCTTCCTTCTCCAGTTCGACGTGGTAGGTGCGACCTTGGTGGTTGATAGTGAGGACGTCTCCTTCACGGACGACCTCGATTTCATACCGTATCCCATCGTAACGGAAAGATATCTTCCTCATGGCACCGTGTAACTTCCCCCGTTGTTTGGGACTGATAACGATTCTATCCGCCAGCGGACAGCATCTGCGGTGTCATAAGGCCGCCAAGCGGCACCGCTCGGCAAATGGTTGACATCCTGGTCTGTAGTGAGAAAGGCAGCCGTAGCTGCAGCGATCCAGTAGGGACTCCCTGGACCCGACGAAATGGAATTGGGTTTTGGCTCTGCTGCTTGGTAATGGGGTCTAGAAGCAACAGAGGTAAGCACTGCCATCATCACGCTCAGGAATACCAGAAACACGAAAACAACTCCCATGCCAAGCATGGCGACGAGCAGGGGGGACGGAACCACAGGATTCATACGCTACAGAGGGATATTGCCGTGTTTTTTTGCCGGACGGTTTTCACGCTTACGTCCGAGCATTTCGATTGACCTAATCAGTAAGATACGTGTGGAAGCCGGGACAATAATGTCGTCAACAAGGCCATGGCCAGCAGCGATATAGGGATTCATAGCAGTTTCCCGAAATTCCTCCACCTTTTCCTGACGTGCTGCGGCAGCATCTTCAGCGGCGGCGATATCTCGGCGGAAAATGATATTGGCGGCAGCTTCGGCTCCCATCACGGCAATTTCGGCGCTAGGAAATGCTAGTACCCGATCGTATCCAAGGGACTTAGAAGCCATTGCGATAAAGGCTCCTCCGTAAGCCTTACGCATGATTAGCGCTACCTTTGGAACCGTTGCTTCAGCTATTGCATATAGAATCTTAGCGCCATGTCGGATGATGCCTCCGTGCTCCTGGGTAACCCCTGGAAGGAAGCCGGGGACATCGACAAGAGAAATAATAGGTACGTTAAAGGAGTCGCAGAAACGCAGGAAACGTGCTGCTTTATCTGACGAGTTGATGTACAGAGAAGCAGCAAACACGTTGGGTTGATTCGCGAAAAAACCGACAGTACGGCCCGCGAGCTTAGCGAATCCGACTACCATGTTCTGAGCGAATTCTGCTTGAACCTCGATAAACGATCCTTGATCTACAACTTCGGCGATTACTGCGCGTACATCGAACGGCCGTCGCGCATCATCCGGAATAAGGTCGTTAATTCCCTCGGTGTCTCGGTCGATCGGGTCCGATACCGGTAGCAAGGGTGGTGATTCTTGATTGTTGAGAGGCAGATATCCGAGTAATCGTCGGAGACCAGCGAGGCATTGCGTCTCGTCAGCAAAACGGAAGTGTGCTACTCCGCTGGTCATCGAGTGCGGGAGTGCACCACCTAGGTCTCCATGAGAGATTTCCTCGCCGGTGACTGCTCGGATCACATCCGGTCCAGTAATGTACATGTTGCTTATGGTGTCCACCATGAAGATGAAGTCCGTGATCGCCGGGGAGTAGACGGCTCCCCCAGCACATGGCCCCAAGATAATTGAAAATTGAGGAATTACGCCGGAGGAAAGAGTGTTAGCGCGAAAAATCTTGGCATAGCCATTTAGGGATAGAACTCCTTCCTGTATTCGGGCGCCGCCAGAGTCGTTAATTTGAACAAATGGAACACCGGATTGCAAAGCAAGCTGCTGCGCTGCGGCGATGCGCTCCGCATGCATTTCACCCAAGGTACCACCTACTACGGTAAAATCCTGTGCAGCTAAGAACAATTGGCGGCCATTAATTTTTGCGCTTCCGGTTACTACGCCGTCGCCCAGGTAGCGCTGCCGATCCATGCCAAATTCAGTGGATCGCACCGTAGCGAACGGCTGTTGCTCGATAAATGATTCCGGGTCAACGAGTGCGGAGATACGCTCGCGTGCCGTCATCTTACCCTTTTCGTGCTGAGAAACTACACGCTTTTCCCCGCCGCCGGCTTGCGCCTCGCGACGTTTGCTATGATATGTCTCCAACAGGCGTTTTTGCATTTTGCCGAAGGGTAAACCGCAAAGGACCCGAACCGCAAGAATCGTAGCCTTGTATGAGCAGCGAGTGAATCCCAGTTTGCGTATGAAGAATGATGTGGCAATTTAGCCTGTCGAAAGTCAACTCGGGTATGCGGAATATCCTCGACAGTTTCACATAAGGGGTTGCATCCTCTTCAGAACACTGCAATCTGAGGTATTCTGATCAACGGTGGCGGTGGAAATTTGCCAACTGTGCTTATTTTTTTGGGGAACAGCTACTCAAGGGATTGTCGAAGCTCAGCAGGTAGGTTAGGTGTTAGGGTCAAAATAGTCTTCAGAGCGCACCGAGATTCTGTAGAGTCGACGAAAAAAGATGGAGACGTTAACGGCTACCTCGGTCACCATTTCTCCGATAACCGCGTATCCATCCTGTAGGTAATAGCTTGTATGGATCACTAATCTTCGTACCGCACGTGGAAGCGGGTCAACGGTGTACTCTAAGTCCAAGGGGACTCCTTGTTCGGAAATCCACACTTGCCCCTTCAGTGTGTATTGCTCGATAGGCTCTTCAATGCGGTAACTGATCGTTTTCTGCCCACGGATCGTTCGTTGTTGACCATCACGCGTAGCGGCACTAATTGATGCTAAATCAGCATCGAATACCTCGGAAAACTGGGCAGCACTGGCGTTTGTAGCACCGTCGATTGTTTCCGGATCAACCGCCTCACCGTTCTGGATTTTGCTTATGATCTGGGGTACCAGTTCGTCATTGATGACCCGGAAACGAATGTGGGTTTCTTGGGTTGATCTGAGTCTACCATCAGCATTCATTTCTTCTATTCTGGTCACCACCGACGCTGGCACCAAGTGCTTGCTGGCTTGTAGCATCTCAATTGCGTGATCCCAAAGTGCATCAGCCGATACGACTGCCGCTGACACGACAATTACGACTGCGGTGACGGCAACGCGCAGGGTGCGTACCCTATAGATTCGAGGTCTTGACCATGCAAAATGATCCATTTCCCTATTCTGGCACCGTAGAAGTATCTAGGATAGCTCTTCAGCCGGAGGCGGTATGGTCGATGCTCTCACCACATCTAACGCCTGCTCGTCGGCAGCGCATTGAAGCTGTGGCTAAGAGGCGCAGCTTCGCCGTGGCCACTGTTTTGGAGCAAGTCCACGACAATGGCAATATCGCAGCCGTGCTTCGTACCTGCGAAGCAATCGGGTTCCCGATAGTGCAGTTGGTCAGGTCTCCACGTGCCCCGGGCGATAAGTGGCGGCCACCCAATCGTGTTTCCCACGGTGCGCAGAAATGGATAGAGGCAACATGGTGGGACGCTGACTCTTCTTGGATGCAACATCTTCGCGAGAAAGGCTATCGTGTGCTTGTGACCCGACTTGGTGATGGACCTACGATAGAACAAGTAGATTTCTCTCATCCGACTGCCGTGGTATTCGGGAACGAACACGGAGGCGTTACCAACGCAACGGCTGACGCTGCAGATGGTTCCTTTTCGATTCCTATGGCTGGATTTACCAGGAGTCTAAATATCAGCGTTGCTGTGGGAATGGTGCTTCAACACGCACGCAATGTGCGAGCGGAGACGCTAGGCACGGATAGTGATATTTCGACTGAGCAGGCCCAGCTGTTGTCTGCTCAGTACGCAGTTCGTTCATTACCTAACGCCGGATCTCTGGTCCGACGCGCCCTCTCGGAGGGCTCGTTTGACATCTCTCTCCTGAGACACGAGGGTTCCAGCTATGATCATTGAGCCTCGCGTGCGTGGTTTCATTTGTATGACAGCACATCCCGGCGGTTGCGCTGCGAATGTCGCTGACCAGATCGCCCTCGTCCAGGAACGTGGACCCATCCGAGGCCCGCGTTCGGTCCTCATCATTGGTGGTTCAACCGGTTATGGACTTGCCTCCCGAGTCGTATCTGCATTTGGTTGCGGCGCAAAGACGATTGGCGTGTATTTCGAGCGTTCGGGTTCGGCGAAACGTTCAGCTTCGGCTGGTTGGTATAATTCAGCAGCATTCGAACGAGAAGCAACTGCGGCTGGCTTGGGAGCATGGAGCTACAATGGCGATGCTTTTTCCCACGATGCCAAGGCAAAGGTCATCGACTTAATTAAGGGTCATTTAGATGGTTCAGTTGATCTAGTTATTTACAGTTTGGCGTCCCCTCGCCGGATTCATCCCTCGAGCGGCAAGACATTCAACTCCGTGATCAAACCAATTGGGCAGCCGTTCTCCGGAAAGACTATCGATGCCAGATCAGGTGAATTAGGAGATTCCCAGATCGAGGTAGCAACTGATGAGGAGATTAATCATACCGTTTCGGTAATGGGCGGCGATGACTGGAGACTCTGGATTGATGCTCTACAAGGCGCCGGCGTACTATCATCCGGTTGCCGTACTCTCGCCTACACATATATAGGGCCGGAACAAACTTGGCCAATATATCGGGATGGTACTATAGGCAAAGCTAAGGAAGACTTACAGCGTACTGCCAACGAATTGGATGAACGATTGAGTGCCGCGGGAGGTCAGGCATTGCTATCCGTCAATCGTGCGTTAGTCACGCAGGCGAGCGCTGCAATCCCAACGGTGGCGGTCTACTTAGCGATGCTGTCACCGCTGTTGCGCAAGCGCGGAAGGGATGAGGGGTGCATTGAACAAATGGACCGGCTTTTCCGGGAGTGCCTATACGGTGACGGTAAGATCCCAGTGGACGAGGCTGGCCGTATCCGACTGGATGACTACGAGATGGCAAGAGAGGTACAGGATGCGATTCGTGCGCGCTGGAATCAGGTGACTGAAGAAGAATTCCAGCATGTCATCGACGTCGAAGGATATCAGCGAGATTTTCTGCGGTTGTTCGGGTTCGGGGTGCCGGGAATTGATTACGCGGCGGACGTCGATCCAGAAGTTACTATCCCCTCACTTGACTTCTGAAGGCATTGTCAGGGAATCGGTGGCCTTCGAAAACGAAATAGAGATTGCTAAGAGGCTCGCTCTCAAAGCTGGCGAAATTCAGTTGTCGCGCTGCGGCTCTAACGAGATCGATCTTAAGGAAGACGGTTCGCCGGTGACGGAAGTAGATCGCCAATGCGAGTTGCTGATTCGCAGCGAGATTGAAATCACGTTCCCGGATGATGGTTTTCTGGGAGAAGAATCAGGCGAGACCGTAGGTCTGAGCGGGCGCACCTGGATCGTAGACCCACTGGATGGTACCCGTCCATATATCAAAGGAATTGTTACCCACGCTGCTTTGATTGCATTAGAGGACACCAGGGGCCTTGCCTTAGGTGTGATCCACCTGCCCGCCTTGGATTTAATGTGTTGGGCTACTCGTGGTGGGGGAGCTTTTTGCAACGGCGATGAGGCTCGGGTGTCAACTACGTCTAGTTTGCCAAACTCGATCGGCAGTGGGCTTGGGTTTGTGCAGCGATTTAACGAGCCTAAGGGGGACCGGCTGTTTGAACTGATGCGTCGCGCTGGGTATAGCTATGGTTTTATGGACGCTTATTCGTACGTTTGCGTTGCTACTGGCCGACTCGACTTCTGTGTCAACCTGTTGGACGCGCCCTGGGACTGTGCTGCTGCTGCAGCGATAATCTCGGAGGCGGGAGGCAGCTGGTCTGATGCTGATGGAATTAAATCATTCCACAATGGAACGTTCGTTGCTAGCAACGGGGTGTTACATGACGCCATCCTTGAAGCCCTACGGTAGAGCGACTCTAACCGTCGAAATAGGATTTACCTTTGGCTGTATGTAACGCTTCCAATTTTTATCTGAAAACTGACCAAATACGAATACCGTACTGTCCGAATTGAGCATTCTGGTGACTCTCGGCTACGATTAGAGGTCGACGCTTGAAGTCTGATGTCATACCGTGCTCGTCATGATTAAGGTGACTGTGTGGTGCGAATTTATCCAAGAGCGGAGCGATCCGGAAGTAGCAGCCGTTTATCCTGACGGCATTCATGAAGCGATCGCTCAAGGACTGCGACGAGAGCCGGATATAGCAGTGACTACAGCCAGTCTAGACCAGAAGGATCAGGGCCTATCTCAAAAACAGCTCGATGCCACTGACGTGCTCGTTTGGTGGGGTCATAAGGGGCACGATCAGGTTGATGAGGCTACCGTCGACCGAGTGCAACTCAGGGCAAACGACGGAATGGGCCTGATTCTACTGCACTCATCACATGTTTCTAAGATCATGAAGCGGGTTCTCGGAACGCGCTGCAGCCTTCGTCATCGTGAAATAGGAGAACGTGAGCGGGTCTGGAATATCGAACCTAACCATCCTATTAGCCAGGGCATCAGCGACTACTTTGAGATCGAACACGAGGAGCTGTATGGAGAGCGCTTTGATATCCCTCGCCCAGATGAATTGATATTCATTTCTTGGTTTGAAGGTGGTGAGGTGTTTCGTTCAGGGGTTACCTACTTTCGTGGTAATGGAAGGATCTTCTATTTCCAACCGGGTCACGAGACGTATCCGATCTACTTCCAGCCGGAGATTGTCCGTGTCCTTGTTAACGCCGTTCGATGGGCCACACCGCTTGCCATCATTCCAGGTGTGCAAGGTGTGAAAGCGGAGCCGCTTGAACCGGTGCCACGTGGCAGCTGACTCTGTCGTACTGCTAAGTCCTGACAAGCTGCGTGAAAACCTGTCTGGTTTTCCTCGTCTGTCGTTAGGGATCTATCCCACCCCACTACAACCGGCCTATGGGCTTAGTCGTGAGCTCGGCCGAACCGTGCTGGTCAAGCGTGAGGATCTTTCTGGGTTGGCTTTTGGTGGCAACAAGGTGCGCCACATGGAATTGCTTATGGCCGAGGTAAGGCGGGCGGGTGCCGACACCGTGATTAATGTTATGGACTACCATTCTAACAACGCGCGCATAGCGGCGGCAGCTTGTGTGCGTGCCGGTCTGCGCTACCACGTCTTTCTGCGTCACGCAGCTGATAGATCGATACAAGGAAACTGTTTGCTGGAACATCTTCTAGGCGCCGCGGTGCATTTGCTGAACGATGATGAGTCGCAGCGTGGTATGGAAATGGCACGCGCGGTAGCTAAGCGATTACGTAGTGCAGGTGCCGTTCCGTATATTATGAATGATGAGATCTTCCCCAAGATAGCTGGGATAATCAGCTTTGCTGAAGCAGGCATAGAGCTTAACGAACAACTGTGTGCCGCTGGTGTTTCAGGGCCCGTTCGAGTAGTTGCTGTTATCGGTCGAAGTCTATGTGGCTTAGCATTAACGTCGCTGAATCTAGGTCTTAATTGGCAGTTTACTGGCGTTCGGGTAACGTCTTCACCATCGCTTTTCGAGTATATATTTTCCCATTCTGAAACGGTGAGGGATCTAATAGGTCTGCCTCGCACCTATGCGGCTGAAGACTTTGATATCGTTGACTGCCGCGCCAATTCTGATAGACCGGCACATGCGGTCCTAGAGGCAGTCCGCCTTGCGGCACGGACAGACGGCTTAATGATAGACCCGAACTATACTGGTGTCGCACTAACTGGTCTTATCGAACGTATCAAGGCCGGCGCTGTTAACCGGGAGGAGACCGTGGTATTTGTGCACACTGGCGGCACACCATCTATATTCAACTACGCAGAGGAATTGGTTCCTAAGTCAGATCGGGCATTGACTCCAGATGCGGTTCACTGATTGTGTCTTATAGATTGACTGATAATGATTTATACAATCTTATTTAGTAGAAGGTTCAGGAGTCGACCGATGATGATTTCTGTTTATTGGGCAATCCCGAACTGAGCGCGTTAACGATCGCATCGGTGTCGTAGACGCAGCCAGCCCAGGTGCCTCCAGAGGCTGCCTGTAGTGCTGCCCAGAGTCGAGTGTCGTCCGGGAGGTCAGCACGTGGTCCGATCTCAGGTGCAGTCGGTCGATCTGCTAGCACCGCGCTGGCTTGCTCGGGGGCTAACTCACCCTCAGACTCCGTGGCAACTAACTCTACGGATCCGGTTAGCTCCTGGCGGTCGACCATTATCTCGACTGTGTCGCCGTCGCGGAGTTTACCGATTGGTCCTCCAGCCAGCGCCTCCGGCCCGATATGGCCGATACATGCGCCTGTAGAAACTCCGGAAAAACGCCCATCAGTGAGAACGGCCACTTGTTTTCCCCATGGAATAAATTTTAACGCTGAGGTAATCTGATAAATTTCCTCCATACCAGTACCAGCCGGGCCTATGCCAGCGACTACGACGACGTCACCGGCTTGCACTGGATAGTCGCCTTTTCCTTTTATGGCTGCTACTGCTGCGGTTTCACTACCAAAGAGACGTACGGGTCCTCGGTGACGGTAGATCCCGTCATCACCGACCACGCTCGGGTCAATCGCTGTTGCCTTGATTACAGCGCCATCCGGTGCTAACGATCCGGTTGGAAAGACCACAGTGCTAGTCAGTCCGTGACTACGCGCAGTGTCCGGATCCATGATCACCGAGTTCGGGTCGACTCCGTCAGCCTTAAAGCAATGGCGACGGAGCTCACTTCGTCTTGGAGAATCCTGCCAACGATCAAGAGTCTCGCCCCAGGTCGCGGTTGAGGCGGTCAATGCGTCTGAATTGATCAATCCTGCGCGGCGTAAGTGGAGCATCACTTCCGGAACGCCCCCTGCTACAAAAACTCGTACTGTGGGGTGGTTGGACGGGCCGTTAGGCAGTGCGTCTACCAAACGTGGGGTAGCATGGTTTATGCGGTTCCAATCAGCCGCTGTCGGTACTGGTAAACCTGCAGCATGTGCAATTGCCGGTATATGTAACAGCAGGTTAGTGGAACCGCCGAATGCAGCATGTACGACCATGGCGTTATCGATCGATCGTTGGTCCAATATATTTTCCATCGACAAACTCAGAGCTCGCTGAGCGACTACGGCTCTTGCAGCGCGACGTCCCATATCGAGCCATATAGGCTGACCAGAGGGTGATAATGCGGTGTGAGGAAGAGCTAGCCCTAATGCTTCAGCAACAACTTGAGCTGTGGCTGCAGTGCCAAGGAACTGGCATCCGCCGCCAGACGAACCGCAAGCCTTGCAGCCAGCGGACGCTGCCTCATCCAAGGTAATCAGGCCATGTGCGAACCGGGCTCCAATGGTCTGTACGGTGCCAAGATCCTCCGCATTGCGCACAGGAAGGGTCACACCGCCGGGGATTACGACTCCCGGCATAGATCGTTCGCCAGCTAGAGCTAAAAGCATGGCGGGTAGTCCTTTATCGCAGGAGGCAATCCCGATCACGCCCTGACGCGTTGGCAGCGAGCGTGTTAGGCGTCGCATTACGACCGCCGCGTCGTTGCGGTACGGTAGACTGTCCATCATTCCTGGTGTTCCCTGCGAACGTCCGTCACAGGGGTCCGTCACGTACGCGGCAAATGGAGTGTAGCCATCTGCGGAAAGTGCTTCTGCGGTTGCCCGTACCAAGAGGTGAACTTCCCAGTGGCCGGTGTGGTAGCCCAACGCAACGGGAGATCCATCTTCGGCCCGTAGGCCACCGTGGGT
>CAZTZA010000011.1:37307-43323 GCA_964618015.1 uncultured Spirochaetaceae bacterium
TGAATCAGGTAGGAGGGTGCCGCTGAGAGACTCGGTTTCCAACCCATGCCGACATTCTGCGTCAAGGCAAATAAGTTGCCGCTTGGTTCTTCGCGCAACATACGCTCTGTAAGCGGGATGGTGCCGGGGGTGCCTTCGCCAAAGGTAGCGGGCAAGGGTGGCGTTTCGAAGCCAAGGATAGCGTCTGGGTCAGCGGGAGTAGTATCAGCAGGGACGTCAGTCATCGATAGACGACCAGGTGTCAACGGTGTTAGTGAGAATGCCGATCGATTCGATCGTTATCGCTATATGATCATTAGCCTGTAGGGTGAAATTATCCGGAGGCACAATGCCGGTTCCAGTCATTAAAAAACAACCGTGCGGAAATGAATTATGCCGGCAAAGGTATCTTACGAGATCTTGTGGCGTGCGTTTTAGTTCCCCCACAGTTGTGATCCCACTGAAGATGGCTACGTCTTCGCGGACGATTTCCATGCATATTTTTGTGGACGAATCGGGGGTGGAATTGGAGATTAAAATCCCTGGTCCTAACGAAGAGCTGCCATCATAGATTTTAGCTTGTGGCAGGTAGAGTGGGTTCTCTCCTTCAATGTCGCGAGAACTCATATCGTTCCCGATAGTGTAACCGAAGATACGACCTGAATTATCGATGGCAAGTACTAGCTCTGGTTCTGGCACGTTCCACGCCGAGTCAGCGCGGATATATACTGAGCCCTGCGGATGTGCCACGGTGCGTGCACTGCCCTTGTAAAAAAGTTCTGGTCGCTCAGCCGCATAGACGCGATCATAGAAGTCACCTCCACCAGCCTGTTCTGACTCCGACATGCGAGCGTCTCGGCTACGGAAATAAGTGACGCCAGCCGCCCAGATTTCCTGACCGGAAACCGGAGATATAGGAGCTGCATTTCTGTTCGCCGCATCAGCCGAATTAATCTGCTGTTCCAAATACGACTGCAAGTCGTCTTGGCGGAACAATTCATCCCAGTCGTGATGCGGAATCAGTGATTGCCCGTCTTTGTGCTCAATTATAGTCCCAGCGTTCGTACGAAAAATTTTCATCTTCTATAAATGCTGTTCGGAATTCCTCTATCGGCGTCAAGGACTATTAAGAACGCATCATTGGCTCGGAGAAAGCAAGTCGGTTGGAAAAGAAAATTATTGGCTGGTGCTATTGAGAAGTTAGGGTGCGCTTAAGACTGATTTTATTCAATGCAATTCATTGGGTTGACCGGACGCTGTCGGTCGGGTTCGATGCATATATGGATAGGCGATGCGTATATGCAGCGAGCTTCGACCCAATTACTAACGGCCATCTGTGGGTAATCGAGCAAGGGGAGCGACTGTTCGATGAGTTGATTGTGGCGATTGGTAGCAACCCGGACAAACAATATGAATTCTCCCTCGATGAACGAGTTGATTTAGTTAAAGCTTCGCTAGCGGGACACGGTAAAGCTACCGTGGATACTTATGAAAACCGCTTCCTGGTTGAGTATGCGCGGTCCCGGGGCGCGGAGTTTGTTTTACGCGGTATTCGTACGGAACTTGACTACCAATATGAACGGTCGATGAAGTACATAAATAGCGATCTTGACGCTGACGTGGTAACCATCTTTCTGATGCCACCAAGGGAAATAGCCGAGGTCAGTTCTAGTGTAGTAAAAAGTTTAGTCGGCTTTAACGGGTGGGAAACGGTGTTGGAAAAGTATGTTCCCCCGCCCGTGCATGCTGCGTTCGTGAAACGCTTCAGTGAGGTGGGGCCGCCTTTAACGCAGTAGACTCCCTGAACACGGCCCGTCGCCCGAGCTCTGGGTAGCGCCACCGCACTATCAATAGGGCGCAAAGACCCACGAGGGTGAAACTCGCGAGAGCGATCCGCGGCCCGGTACGTTCGGCAAGCAGCCCAAGTGAGATAGCGCCGAGGGGCTGCATGCCGATTGCTAATCCAACGACTCCTAGAGAGCGACCGTGAAACGTTGGAGATGCAGTGCTCAGAGTGATAAAGATCTGCATCGACGCGAATCCAGCGAATCCGATGCCGCCAGTTAGCAGAAATCCCAGCGATAATAGGTAGTTCCTAGACAGCGCGAACCCACAGACGCAAATAAATAGCGTGGTCATACCGGCAGCGAAAGTCCACCCTGGTCGGCGGGATGGACGCGTGGTTAGCACTAACGATCCAGCTAGGGCTCCAACTCCCCAGGCAGCAGCCAAGATACCGAAATGAAGTGCGTCAGCAGAGAGTACATCACGGCTGATTACTGGTACCATCTGGTGGAAAGGGAACGCAAAGAAATTTGCAACTAGGGTAACAGCAACGATTGCCTGTAAGACTCGTTGGCTGCGAAGTACAGTCAGCAGACCCTGAAACATCTCTCGGATCGACGTATTTTTGGGATTGTTGACCTTTACCACTTGCTCGTGTCTTGCGACAGGTAGCAAAATGAGCGAAGCGGCATGGATAACGGCAAGCACCAAGTAGGCAACCCCGAAACCCGCAATTCGTGTGGCTATGCCAGCAATGATCGGCCCAACAATTAGACCGATGGTAAAGATGATCGTATCGACGGGTACCGCAGTGGCGAGGTCCTTTGACTCAAGTATTTCCTTATAAAGCGATCGGCGGTTAGAGAAGTCGAAGCTCCACACTATACCGCTCAAGCCAATAACCACATGGGCAGTCCATGGAATTGGGTTGAACAACAATAGGTAGAGCGTATACATGCTGACAAACACGAGGCTAAGACTTTGAGTGATTCGAAGAATTCGTAAACTTACTGCTCGGTCAGATAGGCTGCCTCCGACATAGGCCAACAGTAGCATCGGGAGACCGCGGGCAGCACTTAACGCCGCAACTGCGGACACTGAATCGGTGATCTGCAGCACTAGCCATGAAAGAACGATTTGCTCATAAGATCTTGTGGAATACCATAATACTGATGAGAAGATCAGCTTCCGAAAATGGGGCTTGGTGGCCAGCAAATTCCAGCCGGAAACTGATTTGGTGGAAACCATTGGGCCGTCGTTAGTTGAGGTTGTTCAAGTTCTGCTCGATCGTCTGTAGTTCGGTCTGAGCGTCTAGAAGACGCTGCCGCTCACGTGCTACTACTTCGTCGGCAGCGCCCGATAGAAATCCTGAGTTAGCCAGCTTCTTTTGAGAGGAGGTAATAAGTTTTTGCAACTGTTCACGTTGCTTGCCAAGGCGCTTTCGTTCAACAGGGACATCAACGATATTGAGCAGGTGGATTTCCTGGTCTCCAGCTACTGCGGAAGCAGAACCCGCAGGTGATTTTCCCGTTTCCGTGAATTCAACTGACTCGAGAAACGCTGCACGTTCAAGTAGCTTTTGGTAGGGCCTAAGCCGTGGAACGGAGCTATTGTCACGGGTTGATCGGATTACAGCATTGAGCGGTTTACGCGCTTCCACGCCGTGCCGTGCACGGAGATCGCGTATGGCGCGGGCGACTTCACGAAGTAGGTCGATATCGGTCTCAAGGGCATCGTCCTCTACGTCCACATCAGGAATAGGCCAGGAGGCCACCGCCAACAAATCGGCGTCCCCTAGATGCCAGGATGCGATGCCGCGTTCGGGAGCTAGTTCACGCAGTTTTCCCCATAGAGTTTCCGTGATGAAAGGTACAAACGGGTGCAGTAGCCTGAGCACTCCGTCAAGGACTGTTGCTACTGTTTGCCGGGCTTCGTTGCCCCCAGGGGTACAATCATCGTCCGGAACAGATGCCGTCTCCTTAGCTAGACGGGGTTTGATGAGTTCTAAATACCAATCGCAGAGATCACCCCAAAAGAATTCGCGTACAGTAGTGAGAGCTGACGACGGTCGGTAGCGCTCAAGTTGTTCTCGCACGGCGGAACACGTATGCGATAGGCGCGATAGGATCCATCTATCTTCTGCCGACAACTCGGCAAGCTGACGCTTCTGATATCGGTAGCCTTCTAGATTGATAAATGCGAACCGGGCGGCGTTCCATAGCTTAGTGCAGAAAGATCGTCCGACTTCGAAGCGATCACTGATCAGAGTCGCGCTTGGCAAATCAGGCATAGTGCCGAGTACGTCAAACTCCTTACCTGTCTCTGGACAGAGGTAGGTAAAAATTGTGCGGCCGTGTTTTGCTGTGGCCAGCTCTATAGTGCTGCCCGTAAATGGCGATACTGCTTGTACCGGTAGACGTATATCTTGGCTACCAGTCTGTAGTTCACACATCACATAGCGGAGCGAGTCAGCACCATAACGCTCAATAATATCCACCGGATCAATACCGTTGCCGGCTGATTTACTCATCATCTCACCCTTACCATCCAGAATGTTGGCGTGGATGAAGCAGTGTTCAAACGGAAGATCTCCCAAGTTATATAGGCCAGCGATTACCATCCGTGCCACCCATAGGGTGATGATGTCGCGACCTGTGACTAGACAGGACCCCGGGTAATAGTAGCTTAGACAATCAGCTCCTCCGTCTGAGGCGCTGAGTGGGCTTTGGTCGGGTTCGATCGGGGCAGTGTCAGGGTCGGGCCAGCCAAGCGTGCTATGCGGCCAAAGCGCGCTGGAGAACCAAGTGTCAAGTACATCAGGATCCTGCACAAAACCAAGCTCCGCAAGTTCTGCGGCAAACATGGATTCGGCCTCAGCATCGCGGAGACAGAGGTCAATTTCGACTTCACTGGCTGAGCGCGCTTCCTCGATGGTCAAGGATGGCCCCTCGTCACCGATTGAGGTGCTTACTCCGCGAAGTTGCACAGCCACTTCTTCGCGGTTCTGTAGGCGTGTTGCAAACTCAAGCGCACGATCCAGGAGATCACCGGAGCAGCGCATGCTCCAGATGGGGATCTGATGTCCCCACCAGAGCTGCCTACTAATGTTCCAGTCACGCTTTTCAGACAACCAGTCTAGGTAGGTTCGGGCGTAACGATCATCTGGAAAAAATTTCAACTTGCGCCCGGTCGGCGATCTCCAATCTCCTGCTACCGCGTCGATTGCTGCCTGTGCTAGGCCAGGGATAGATGCCTCATTAGTAGTCCCGCGGCCGATCGTCACACCTCCTATCCTATCGTCCATGCGCAGGTACCACTGACGCGATAGGTAGGGCTCAATCGCCGTTCCTGATCGCTCTGAGTGGCCGATTTCTACCTGATGTGGCTCGATTTGCTCCAATAGACCAGCACGTTCGAGGTCAGCAACGATCTGTTTTCGTGCTACCTCGCGGTCGAGTCCGGCGTAAGGTCCAGCATCATCGTTGAGGGAACCGTCTTCGTTAAGGATGTTGATCAAGTTGATCTCGTCGCGGTGGCGCTGCCACACATCGAAGTCGTTAGGGTCGTGTCCGGGCGTAATTTTGACGCAGCCAGATCCCATTTCCGGTTTGGCCCACTCGTCGGCAATCAGCGGGATCGGTCGTTTCAGTAGAGGTAACATGATTTGCTGACCGGATGCTGCCATCTCAGATAGGCGGATGAGGCCGGGAAGAAGGGTGGTGCGTCGTTGGTGGAGTTTTGCGAGTTCATCTTCGAGTTCTATCCGGTCTCTTCGATTGGAGCTATCGACCCGCGCCGCCAAACGCTCGATAGCAAGTTCCAGCGCAGCTTCCGGGTTAGGATGGCAGGCGACTGCAGTGTCTCCCAGCATAGTTTCCGGACGGGTGGTAGCGACAACGACGTGGTCAGGATCACCCGGCTTGGGATCTATTACGGGGTAACGCAAATGCCAATAGGAGCCATCTACCTTTCGGTGATTAATTTCGTCGTCAGAGACGGCGGTACGTAGCGCACAGTCCCAATTGACTAACCTTGTTCCGCGGAAAACAAGACCATCCCGAAACAGTGATAGAAATGTATGGCGAACCGCACGGGAACATACAGCGTCCATGGTAAAACGTTGACGATCCCAATCGCACGAGCAGCCCATGGCACGCTGCTGATTGACGATCCGTTGTTGATAGCGATCCTTCCAATCCCAGATACGCTGCACTAAAGCCTCACGGCCGATGTCGTGTCTGGTCTTTCCCTC
>CAZTZA010000011.1:43333-44541 GCA_964618015.1 uncultured Spirochaetaceae bacterium
GGAGACGGCGCTCAATAACTTCGTGAGTAGCGATGCCGGCATGATCCGTTCCGGCCATCCATAGGGTATTTTCACCTTGCATCCGGTGCCATCTGATCAAAAGGTCCTGCATCACATTGTCCATGGCATGACCCATATGTAGGGCACCGGTAACGTTAGGCAGTGGCATCATAACCACGTAACGATGTTCGCGTTCATCCGGGTACGCAGAGAAAGCACCAGCAGCTCTCCAGCGTTCAGTGATCGTCTGTTCAGCTGCAGTATGTTCGTAACGAGTAGGCAACTGATTGTCTGCAACGGGTTTTGGATTGTTTGTAGGGTCCATATTCAGGTCTACCTCATATTAACCGTGTTTGACGTAGAATCGAGTCTAAAAAAATTGCCTACCGATCAACACCAGCGTGATAATCAATTAACATTTATTATAGACTAATATTGGATCGATTTACGTGCGACACCTATTGGGATAAAGCCTTCGAGTAACGCGCTTCTACGTGCTGCGGAATATCTGAGCCGCAGCAATTCCTGCCCCGGTTGCCACGAAGCAGCTCCCGACGTTCAGGGCGACGTTGGAGAACAATGCTAGCCATTGGCCGTTGGTCCAGAGCAGTGCCGATTCGTAACTGAATGCCGAAAACGTCGTAAATGCACCGAGGAAGCCTACCATCATGACCAATCGAAGGACGTTGCTTTCGAACAGTTGTTCAGCTACGAAGGTGGCCAGAAAACCTAGCGCCAAGCAGCCGATCACATTGACCACTAGCGTGCCAAACGGAAACGCATCCGTGCGGGAGTGGATCCATGTAGTCACCAGGAAACGGCTAACTGCTCCTAGGAAGCCTCCGACACCAACTAGAAGTATATGACGCAAAGTTTCAGCCATCCGATATGCCATGTCTGGTATCGATTGCGCGCTGCTCAGTGATGACGTGGTGTAGTGGCTCGTCCCAAGTGCGGGGGTACACTGAATCAACAAGCTGGAGTTCGAAACACAGGCCTATTCTTAGTGCTTTTTGGCAGCGCGGTAGGAATGCATCATAATATCCACCGCCGTAGCCTAGTCGGTAGCCGTTGGAGTCGAACGTTAGACCAGGTACCAGTACAGCGTCGATCGATTTCGGATCAATCGTTGTGGCTGTGGGGGCGGGTTCTAATATGCCAAACTCGCCTCGGACGAGTGCCTCACGGGTTAGAAGATGCGCATGTAT
>CAZTZA010000012.1:0-19906 GCA_964618015.1 uncultured Spirochaetaceae bacterium
AGAGCGCCTGGTTTACACCCAGGAGGTCGGCGGTTCAAGCCCGTCACCGCCCATCTATCCGGTGAATGAAGAGGCCGCAGTAATGAGGCAGATCTTTTGGTCGTTTGGCTGGTTGTGTTGGTGGGGATAGTCCAGTCAGGCTGCGCGATTCTTTTTGTCGACGGAGCCTGTGTGCTCTGTCGGTGGGTTTCAAGAATAGTGGTAGACGCCGATTCCGCAAATAGACTTGAAGTAGCTCCGCTTAGAGGTGTCACCGCAAAAAGCTGGCTAAATGAGGGTGATCGTACCAAGGGCGACTGGGTCGTACTAGTCGAAGAAGATGGGAGGATCCTACGGGGCGCTGATGCTATGGTTCGGACACTCATGATCCTTGGAGGAATCTTCGGAATAGCGGGACGGTTGATAGGCATGTTGCCTGCCCACCTACGCGACGCAGCTTATCAGTTCATTGCTGTACGGCGTCGGTTGTGGTTTGGCACGGTTTCCACGTGCCCGCTTCCTACAAGCAGCAGGCGCCCAGGGGCAATCTTGGAATGATCGGCGGCGGTTTTCGCAGGATAGATAGGCCAGCTACGACCCTTGGCTCTATACTCTGGTCTCCAATCGCGTCGGTGCTTAAACTAGATTTAGAGAGAGGAGTTCGCTATGGCAGGTGAAGGGCAGGATACTGGCACTTGGACGGTAAAAACCGGACTTGCGCAGATGCTAAAGGGTGGCGTGATTATGGATGTAGTCACTGCCGATCAGGCTAAGATTGCTGAGGATGCAGGAGCGGTCTCAGTAATGGCGCTAGAGCGGGTGCCGGCTGACATCCGTAAGGCAGGAGGCGTGGCACGGATGGCTGATCCGACTAAGATCGAGGAGATTAAGCAAGCAGTCTCGATTCCGGTGATGGCCAAGTGCCGTATAGGTCATTTCGTTGAAGCGCAGGTGTTAGAAGCGCTGGAAGTTGATTATATAGATGAATCAGAGGTGCTAACCCCAGCTGATGAGGTTAACCATGTCTGGAAGCACAATTTCAAAGTGCCATTTGTATGCGGATGCCGTAATTTGGGGGAGGCGATCCGGCGCATTCGGGAAGGCGCAGCCATGATCCGTACCAAAGGTGAGGCTGGAACTGGCAACGTCGTAGAGGCAGTGCGGCATGCGCGTACTGTTTTACAAGCGGTCCGGCAGGTTCAGACGCTAGACGACGCTGAGCTCTCTGCATTCGCTAAAGAAATTCAGGCACCGTTCGAATTGCTTTCTAATCTTCGCAGTGATGGAGAATTGCCGGTAGTGAACTTCGCTGCCGGAGGCATTGCTACTCCGGCTGACGCAGCGCTTATGATGCAGCTCGGCGTTGACGGGGTATTCGTGGGCTCGGGGATCTTCAAGTCTGAAAACCCAGCACGCATGGCAGAAGCGATCGTCAAGGCTACTACCCATTACGATGACCCAGGTATTTTGGCAGAGGTCTCGCGTGGGCTCGGTGAGCCAATGAAGGGACTGGAAATCGCAGCGATTCCAGAAGGTGAGCAGCTCTCCGTTCGTGGCTGGTAGGTCATGTCTGTAGGAGTACTTGCGCTGCAGGGCGACGTGCGCGAGCATCTTCTCTCTCTGTCAGCCATAGGTCAGCAAGCTGTGCCGGTACGCACGGCGGTACAGCTTGAGTCGGTAGACATGCTAATCATTCCAGGGGGAGAGAGCACAACGATAATTAACCTACTACATAGTTTTGAAATGGATAGACTATTATCGATGAGGTTAGCCGGTGGTATGCCGGTTTGGGGCACGTGTGCTGGAATGATTGTGTTAGCTCGGGAAGTCCTCGACCCGCGTCCTGAGCCGCTCGGATTGCTCGATATCTCCGTTCGTCGTAACTCCTACGGACGTCAGGTAGCGAGCTTCGAAGCTGACTTGACTGTCGCTGAGATTGGCTTGCCGCCCTTACATGGTGTGTTTATTCGGGCTCCGTCGGTGGAACGGGTGGGGCCTGATGTTCAGGTAATGGCATCTTTACCGGATGGACAGCCGGTGGCAGTGCGTCAGGGCAGCATTTTGGCTACCGCATTTCATCCGGAGTTAACTGCCGACTCTCGCTTCCATCGCTACTTCTGCGATCTATGAGTCCTACGGACGACGCTGAAATAGGCGCGGATCATCAGGAGCAGATCCAGAAAATGATTAGCGCCAATTACAAAATAGTTCAGGAGCGTGTTTCAAGCGCCGTGAGACGTTCGGGTAGGTCTGATGACGCTGTACAGGTGATGGCCGTTACGAAAAATTTTTCCCACATTTATTCACAAGCCGCTCTGTCGGCCGGACTATGTCTATTCGGTGAGAATCGTGTACAGGAAGCGACCAGCAAGTATACTGCATGCGGACGGACCTTCGAGCTGCACCTGATAGGCCACCTACAAAGAAATAAAGCGCAGGCTGCAGCAAATTTGTTTGATACGGTCCAGTCGATTGATTCTATACATACTGCAGTAGCTCTCGAGCGTCGCTGCGCTGCAGTTAACCGCACCGTGAAAATACTTTTGGAGTTTAATTCTTCCGGGGAATCAACTAAGGCAGGATTTTTAGCTGAGAATGATCTGCTTGCAGCGGCTATAGAAATCTCAAACTCCTGTCCACATTTGCCCATTGGAGGGCTTATGACCGTAGGTGCCCATTCTAATGACGAGGACATAGTACGGTCTTCATTCGTGCGCTTAAGAGCTGTGCATGAACAGTTGTTGAATGATCATCCTTCCGCAGGTGTCCTCTCGATGGGAATGTCTCAAGATTTTGAACTGGCAATTGAAGAGGGTGCAACTCTTATCCGTCTAGGTGAGGCGTTGCTTGGGAAACGACCCGTTCCGCCGCAGTGACTAGAGCTATAATTTTCGTTTTGATTGTGTTCCTTGCCGTCAGCTCCTGGCCTGAAGGAACGGCTAAACGGGCGGGCGAGTCGACTTCTTTGCCTGCACGGTCGAGTGTGCCGTCCATTGGATCAGAGCCTGTTCCGTACGAGCGTTCCGAATTCCCCGAGTGGGCGCATGGGTTACGCCGTGCTGAGGTGACGGCAATTGGATCCCTGCCGATCACTCTTTTTAGTGTCCGTGTTCTCTATGACTACATGCGTTACGCTGTACACGGTTTCGACGCGGACGTGCGGCCTTTTCCTTTTCGGCCGATTGGTGGCTCTAATGCCCACACAGATACCGAGGTGTTCGGGATTATTCTCGGTGCGGTATCTCTATCTGTCGTCATTGCTCTAATTGACGCAGATCTGTATAGAGCCAAGAGGAGACGGTAGTATCCGCGTCGTGAGGCTGTCGGAGACAGTCGTAGATGACAACCGCTTTACTAGTCTGCGTCTGGACGTCTATTTGTCATCAGTATTGAGCTTATTTCCACGTAGTCAGGCACGTACGCGTGTGGATGTAATGACGGTGAACGGGAATCCTGCAAAGCTCTCTACTCGTCTGGGTTGGGGTGATCGGGTTACGGTCAGCTATCGTGATCCTGAGCCCCTGCTTGCAGAGCCGGAGTCGATGCTGTTGTCGATTCTCCATGAGGATAGCAATGTCATCGTACTGGATAAGCCTGCCGGAATAGTCACCCATCCTGGTGCAGGCAATCGAACCGGTACTTTGCTTAATGGCGTGCTCGGGCATTGCGGTCAGCTTCGCTGTGCTTTTCCGGACGAGTCGGTTCGTCCCGGAGTGGTGCACCGGCTGGATAAGGAGACGTCTGGTGTCATTATTTTCGCCAAGACTGAGCACTCCCACCAGGTATTAAGTAGGCAGTTCGCACTGCGTTGTGTCAGAAAACGATACATAGCGGTTCTTGATGGTTGCCCACCGGAAGAAAGCGGCACAGTCGAGCTTCCTATCGGACGTAATGATCACGACCGTATCCGTTTCGCCGTAGTCAGCGGTGGCCGACCGGCGTTCACGCGCTACCAGATACTCAGCGAATTATCAGGTGCTCGCTTCTTGGTCTTACTCACTCCGGTCACTGGTCGAACCCATCAAATTCGGGTGCACATGGCTTCTCTGGGATGTCCAGTGGCAGGTGATGACATTTATGGACGCTATCGAAATAAAGTTAATCAGGGTATGTTATTGCATGCTGAATCTCTGTGTCTTCGATTACCAAGCGACGATAAACTGCAGCGCTTTCGGGCTCCGCTTCCGGATCGCTTTCGGGCTACGCCTGGTGTTATTGACAGCCTTCAGCTTCAATTGCCCGGAAATGGATGTTGAATCGTCGTTCGATACCTATAGTGGTAGGTGGTCCGTGCCCTGATAGAATTATTTCATGATCAGGTCGTATAAGTAGTTTCCTGAACAAGGATTGACTCAGGGTAGATCGTGCCGTGGACGTGCGAGTGGTTCCAATCGTGCCAGCCGTTATCGCATCGCCCGTGAAGATCACCGGCTGCAATGCATAACAGACTGAATCGTCGGAATGTCCGGGCGTGGATAGTACCTCAAAATTGAACTCGCCTTTGGAAAGATCTTCATCGCCAGTAATCAAATTCGTGGATAGATTGGGCATATTAGTGGCGGCGTAGATCTCAGTCTTGTAAATCTTCTGAATCGTAGCGACTCCATCGCAGTGGCTTCTATGTGTATGGGTTAGCAAAATCGCCCGTGGCAGCATATCTCGTTGTTTCATAAGGTCGATGATCTTCATATCAAATTGACCTGGATCAATTAATACGCAATAAGTGCCTTTGTCTGGACTAACGAGGTAACAGGTAGAGTAACCAGCTTGGGCGAAGTAGGTGAAAATCTTCATGTCATAGTAGGCGGTTGCCAATTAGGGATTAAGCATTACTCTGGAAGGTTGGTGTTCTCACAGCTTTACTATCTTGCTTCTATAAGCGACTGAGATCTTTCATTGGCTCCATATCTTAAAATAAATATCAGTAAATGATTATATAGGGATAGTAAAAGAAGTGACTATGGATTCAAAATCCATTTTTGACAGTTCAATATTTTTTTATATTAGTGGGTTATCTCTTTTCAGTACATATATAATTCTTCTATTGATGGATGAGATTACAGTTGCCGACTAATAGTTGCTAAGTCAACTTACAACTTTGATACTTATTGGTGACTATATTCCAAGTGTCGGTGTGAGAATCATTCATCCGATGTCGATGATCAACGAAACGGGACAGTGAAGGGGCATTTCGACGATTTTTTGTGTCGGGAAGTAGTACTGGTTCTGACCAGCAACCAGCCGGCTAATATATGCGAACTACACATATAGAGACAGGGCAAGTTTTTCCTTTACCTTAAGTTAATATTATGCGATTAGACAGTTTCTATTGCCTATGTGCATCTTCTAAGTTAGACATAGGAGTGGATAGGTCGCTGATGTTTGCCAGTTCAAGGTGGGCGTGGTGCAAGTTGCAGTCGCTCATGGTGACTTTCCGTAAAGTCCCGTTGATAAACCGAGACGAAGTTAGGTCACAGCTCTCGAATTGGGTTCCAGTGAGCGTCGCGCCGATGAAGTTGCAGCGCTGTATATCACAGTTGTTGAAGCGGCAACCGCGGAGTTCGCTACCGGCCAATATAACTGCAGACAGCCGACACTCTTCGAATTGGCAGTCAAATAGAAAGGCGTCGTGAAGAAACACCAGGCTCAGATGGCAATGCTCGAAGACCACACGGTCAAGAGTCGCTCCTACCATCCGGGTACCTATGAATTTTCGGTTGGTAAGTCTCAGTGATTGTAGATGGACTTTACTTAGGTCTAGGTAGTTGGGATTGGAGCTTCCTTGGATCAGATGTGAGGCTCGTTTCTGGTAGGAAGATGGATTACTCAGATGTTCAAAGCAAGTAAGCTCACCGGAGATTGCAGGGGAATGGCATGAGTGCTTGTTGCACAGTGCGGGAGCGATCACAGCTTCATCCTACCATGGATACCTCCTAGGGTAGCCCTTGATCGTCTGATGTCGGGCAAGCGAGAGTCGTTTATGAGCCAGTTACAGGGTCAAGTACATCGTAGCGTTGGAAGCGTTTACGACGTAGAGGTGGGCGGCACTACTATGCGCTGTCGCATCAAGGGAAAAACGCTGAAAGTTGGAGAGCGCATCCACGCGCCGATTGCTGTGGGAGATTTTGTGGAGGTGGAGCGAGATCCCTATGAAGAGTCGATGGGCTGGATTCTCCATCGGCTGGAGCGACTTACTCAGATAGATCGTTGGAGCCGTAAACACCGAGCGATGCAGGTTCTCGCTGCTAACGTAGACTTGGTAGCGTGCGTTAGCGCATGTCAATCGCCACCTTTTCGCCCTCGGTTTATCGACAGACTGTTGGTGGCCACCGAGCATGCCGGGGTGGACTGCCTAATCATTTTGAACAAGATTGATCTGGGGATTCCGCCGAAAGTGGCGGAACGTATGGATGATTTTCGGCGGATGGGTTACCGAGTAATAGAATGTTCAGCCACTACTGGTGTCGGTATAGAGGAAGCTCGTTCTGCGCTTGGGAAGGCACTGACTCTAATAGGCGGCCAGTCAGGCGTCGGGAAATCAAGTTTGTTGAACGCTTGGGATTCGACCCTTGGACTGCGTACACGGGCAGTCTCTCGTAAGTTTGATCGAGGTGTGCATACTACGATTCGTACTGAGCTGCTTAAGCTTTCTGATGGCGGCAGACTCATCGATAGCCCGGGAATTCGCGAGCTAGAGCTATGTGCGATCGAAGCGCGTGACATCCGCCACCGGTTTCGTGATTTTCAGCGTTGGCTACTACGATGCGAATACTCAACTTGCTTGTGCGACGGTGAACCCGGTTGCGCTGTACGTTCGGCAGTGGACTCGCATAGGATCCACCCCGATCGCTATAAGAGTTACCTGCGTCTCTTGCACGAGGTGCAAGAACGAGACCGAGAGCGAGCACACTCATGAGCAACGAGACGGGTGTTGACGTTTTGTCATCGACCACGACGGAGAACGCGAAGGCACTGTTAGGACTTCCTGCAGTACTTGCCCAGATTGCTGAATACTGTGCTGGGGCGTCTGGACGCCAGCTCATTATGGATAGTCAGGTGTTCACCAACGAAAGGGATGTGATAGCCGAACGGGCTCCGGGAGTGGAGCTGAAGCGACTGATAGAGGCTGGATTCAACGTTCCAGAGTTGGATATTCCGAAGATTGACGGTCTGCTGGGGAGGCTTAAGCGCGGGGCATCGACGCTTGATTCCGTTGAATTGGCCTCAATAGGAAGGTTCGCAGTGACGGCGGAGGCTATCCGTTTAGCTCTATCTGAGGTATCTGATCCAGCTGATCGGCCTGCGCTAAGCGAACTCTGCTTCTCACTTCCTGGCTTGGGGTTGCTTGGTGCCGCTCTGTGTAGCGTGGTGAGTACTGATGGAACTATTCAGGATCAAGCAGTTCCAGAGTTAGCGCAGATAAGGGGTGAGTTACGCCGTCGGCAGCAGGGAATTGAGGATGCTGCTGCTGAGTTGATGGCTAAACCGCACTTGCGTAGCTGTTTCAATGGCATGGTTCCTACCCAGCGAAGTGGACGCACCGTGCTACCACTGAAGGCAACCCACCGTTCTAGATTGCCAGGTGTTGTGCATGAAGTGTCGGCAAGCGGCGCTACGATCTACGTTGAGCCGCTCCGTGAGGTGGAGGCTAATAACGCCCTCGTCGCGATGCGAGATCGATACACTACTGAGGTCCGTCGTGTTCTCCGGGAGCTGACCGCAAAAGTGGCAACAATGAGACCCGAGCTTGAAAGGGCGTTCGTGCTCACTAATCGATTCGATTGCATTCAAGCACGTGCACGTTATGCGAAAGCGAGAGGAGCGACCAGCGCCCAGGTCGGTCCTTTGGCTCTCTATCAGGCAAGTCATCCTGAGCTGGGTCATGAGGCTGTTCCTCTCAATCTATCCATGGATCAGGACACGAGAATTATGATCATCACTGGACCAAATACCGGTGGGAAGACCGTGTGCTTAAAGACTGTTGGCTTGCTTTGCCTAATGAACCAGGCGGGGCTGGAGATTCCAGCAGCAGAGAATTCGACGCTTCCGATTTATCAAGGGATCTTTGCTGATATCGGCGACGAGCAGTCGATCACCGAGTCGCTATCTACCTTTTCTGCTCATATTGAAAACTTGTCTGCTATCATGCGTGAGGCTACAGCTCAGTCGTTGGTGCTAATAGATGAGCTGGGTACGGGTACAGATCCGGAAGAGGGTATTGCTTTGTCTCGGGCTTTACTCGATCGATTTCGTGACAGTGGGGTAACGGTACTTGCTACTACACATCACGGGGTTCTCAAAGTTTACGCTTATACTGAGGTTGGAGTTACTAATGCTTCAATGGAGTTCGATGCTAGCACTCTTAGACCAACGTACCGTGTTCTTGAGGGAGTCCCAGGGGAAAGTCATGCGATTGATATTGCACGTCGCCATCGCATGCCAGTGGACATAGTCGATCGTGCGGCGGAGATACTTGACGCGGGTCGCACTGAAAGCGGACGCATCATTAGTTCTCTTTCGCGTCGACAGAAGGAGCAAGAACACGAGGAATCTTCGCTGCGCCAAAGACTATCGGATATCGTCGAGAGAGAGGCTGAACTAGAAGCTGATCGCGTGGCGTTACGCGAGCGCGAGAAGCAGCAGCATCAACAGGCAGCCCAGGAGCTGAGGCGGTTTCTTACTGATTCGCGACGGGATGTAGAATTCGCTATTCGTGAGATGAAAACGTTAACCAGAGCAGTTTCAGATAGTGCGTCCGATTTGGGCGTTGACGAAGCCGCCGCGGCCGCTCGAGCTGCGCCAGAAGTAGCGATCGAGCGTCTGAAGGTTGAGCAGGAAGCAATATCTGCGTTGGACACTGAAGCGGGCACAAACAGTATGGTTGATGGAACGGTTCTATCTCCCGGAATAAGAGTCCGGATTCGGCGAACCGGCGTGATTGGGAAGGTGGTTCGCCAGCATCGACCCGATCGCTATGCTGACCGTTATGTGGTGCAAACTGATACAGTCCGTGGACAATTTAGGGCCGCTGAATTGGAGCTGATTACTGGCGACGAGCCAACGTTCTCTGCTCCTGGTACGCGCATTGAGCTTATAACTCAGTCGGAACCAGTATTAGAGCTGCATGTTCGGCGTATGCGTGTGGAAGAGGCACTACAGGAAGTCGAACGGCAACTGGATGCTGCAGTAATACGCGGCTGGTCGCAGGTTTCTATAGTACATGGCCGCGGTGGGGGAATCTTGCGCCAGGAGGTCCGTCGTTATCTGAAAAATAGTCCTGCAGTGAGTGATGTTCAGGACGCTCCTGCCAATGAAGGTGGATATGGCAAGACGATCGTCCGGCTTATCCCCTGAGGTCTCTGTAGGCATGTCTGGCCCTCATGGGAGAGAAGGCTTTACTAACGATGCCGAATTAATTGTCATTAGGGGAGCCCGCGAGCACAACCTTAAGGACATAAATTTAGATCTGCCACGTAACCGGTTAATCGTAATTTCTGGGCCAAGCGGTTCCGGAAAGTCATCACTTGCGTTCGATACGGTCTTTGCTGAAGGACAGCGCCGCTACGTTGAGTCTCTATCATCGTATGCACGCCAATTCTTAGGCCGGATGGATAAGCCAGAAGTTGATTTCATCGATGGTCTTTCTCCAGCAATTTCTATTGAGCAGAGGACGTCGCAGCGGAACCCACGCTCCACTGTAGGTACGGTGACTGAGATATACGACCACCTGCGACTGTTATTCGCTCGCGTTGGTTTGCCGCATTGTGCTGAGTGCGGCGCTTCAATTAGTGAGCGATCAACCGACCAGATTGTTGATGCGGTTGTCTCTTTACCCACTGGATCAAAAATCATACTTCTTGCTCCTATGGTACGCGCTCGTAAGGGACAGCACCAAGCGGTCCTTGAAAACGCTATCAAGGCCGGTTTTGTGCGTGTGCGTGTGGACGGCCTGATCTACTCTCTCGATGAGGTCCCGGAGCTGGACGGCAACGTCACACACTCGATCGATATTGTAGTTGATCGACTTATTGGTAAGCCTGACTTGCGCAAGCGAGCAGCTGGATCAGTTGAGACGGCACTTGAAGTGAGCTCTGGACAGCTGATCGTCTTGTGCGAAGAGGAAGGAGAGCAGCGGGAGCGGCACTTTTCACAGAACAGTTCATGTGCTGAGTGTGGCACGCCTTTCCCCGATCTAGAGCCGCGCTTGTTCTCGTTTAACAATCCGGAGGGAGCTTGTACAGTTTGTTCAGGATTGGGTGTTAGTCTCGAATTCGATCGTGATCTAATTATCCCCGACCAAAGTAAATCTTTTAATGAGGGGGGAATCGTATCGCACAAACCTAGTTCTAAGTGGAATCGGTCACTCTTTCGAGCTCTCTCAAAGCATTTGGGATTTCAGATGGATGTGCCGCTGAGTGATCTTGAGCCATCGGTGATAGAAGCTGTGATGTACGGCTTCGGCGACGGTCCGAAGAGAAGTCGACGCACGTCCTCCAAGTATAGCTACCGCAATATATCCGGCTTTCGAGGCATCATTCCAGAGCTAAGGAGACGTTACTTCAAGACAACTTCTGATCATGTAAAGAGATGGTTAGAAGGATTTATGCGAGAGCAGGCCTGTTCGGAATGTAGCGGTCAACGACTGCGTAAAGAAGCCCTGGCGGTGGAGGTCGGTAGGAAGAGCATTTATCAGGTAACCGAGAGGTCCGTAGAGGCAGCCTTGCGTTATGTCTCCAGTGTTGCTGAACAAATAGGTGGCGATTGGGCGAAAGTGGCAGAGCAGATTCTGAAAGAAATCCGTGACCGTCTAGAGTTTATGGCTAGTGTTGGGTTGACATATTTAACCCTTGACCGACGCGCTTCGACACTGTCTGGGGGAGAGGCACAGCGTATCCGGCTAGCTACGCAGATTGGATCTGCCTTGGTTGGTGTTCTCTATGTCCTAGATGAACCGACAATTGGTCTCCATCAGCGAGATAATGACAGGTTGTTGCGCACCCTTTGTCGACTGCGAGACCGAGGGAATACGCTGCTGGTAGTGGAGCATGACGAGCAAACTTTGCGTACTGCTGATTATTTGGTTGACCTGGGGCCAGGGGCGGGGGAGTACGGCGGACGGGTAGTAGCATCAGGCCCGCCCCTGGTGGTCCAGAATGCATATGAATCCTTGACTGGTAGATATTTGTCTGGAGTCGAGATGATTCCAATCCCATCAGATCGTCGACGCCCGGCCGGTAGTCTAACTCTCCGCGGTGCTGTAGTGAACAATTTGCGCAACCTAACTGTAAGCTTTCCGTTGGGAACCCTGACAGTAGTTACCGGTGTTTCTGGATCGGGTAAATCCAGTCTTGTTTCGGACCTCTTAGGCCCGGCGCTGCGTGCCTCTTTGCTCCGTCTGCGCCTACCGGTGTCGCTCGTTGGCCTTGATGGCTGCGATCAGGTCGACAAGCTTGTCGAGATCAACCAACGTCCAATTGGTCGGACTCCGCGTTCTAATCCGGCTACTTTTGTTGGGCTTTTCACCCCAATCCGCGAACTGTTTGCCGCGCTGCCGGAAGCTCGCGCACTTGGGTATCGCCCAGGTCGATTCTCTTTCAACGTGGCCGGAGGCCGGTGTGAAAACTGTTCAGGTGATGGCCAGATAAAAATTGAGATGCATTTTTTGCCCGACGTTTTTGTTTCCTGTGATGTCTGCGGAGGTCGGCGCTACAATCGTGAGACCCTAGAGATACGATATAAGGGAAAGAACATCGACGAGGTGTTATCGATGTCAGTAGCTGAAGCGGCTGAGTTCTTCAAGCAGGTTCCTCAGATTGCGCGTCGGCTACTCACCCTGCAGGACGTGGGGCTCAGTTATCTTCGACTTGGCCAATCGGCGCTAACTTTATCCGGCGGCGAGGCACAGCGCATCAAGCTTTCCCTAGAGTTGTCCCGTCGTGATACGGGCCGAACAGTATACCTGTTGGATGAGCCGACCACGGGGCTGCATTTCGTTGACGTTCGGCAACTCTTGGTCGTCTTGCAAAGTTTGGTTGACAAGGGCAACACGGTAGTAGTAATCGAGCATCATCTGGACGTGATCAAACAGGCTGATCATGTCATTGACCTGGGTCCGGAAGGGGGGTTGGCAGGTGGTGATCTGGTGGTTTCAGGTACTCCTGAGCAGGTAGCGGACCACGCTGAAAGCCATACAGGACGCTACCTGCGCGCGGTGCTCTGATCGCCGGTTAGGTCAGGTGATGAAACGGGGAATGTTTTTGGCGGTCGTGAGTGTCGCCACGATAGCAGTCACTGGACAAGCAGCACCGCCGATAAGCAACGATCCGCTATTTATGGCGACGTTGCCTATAGAAATTCAGAACGCTGAATATGCAAGTCTAACAATGTGGCTCCGGCAGCTTGGCCTCGACGATACCGGGGAACCTGCGGAAATACGGCAGAGGCTACGTGATTTCTACGGTCTGCCGCTTCCCAAGGAACAGCTCAAGAAAAATTTTGATAGTGATATTACTGTCCACTCAGCACAGTCAGCTATCTACCGGACTGATGAGCACGGTCACACAATTGTGGAATTAGTGGGTGACGTTAGCATCGCTGCTCATGAACGAGATTCTGGAATATTGCATTTGATTCGTGCTGATCGGATCAATTACAACGGTGGGATCCAAAGTCTTACGGCTACTGGTTCGGTGGTCTATTCTATGGTTTCTTCAGACGGTTCAGAGGTTTTTCAGGGAAAGAGGCTTTCAGTTGATACTGAATTCTGGGAGGGGATTTTCTATGCGGGCTCCGGCCGTAATGAACAGAAAGTCGGCGGCAAAGAGATTGTCTTCTCCTACTCTGGGGAGGTAATTACTCGCCGTAAGGATGACACTATGGTGATAGAAGACGCGACTATCACCTCCTCAACGAATAGCGAAGACCCGAGTTATCGTATTGAAGCAGACCGAGTCTGGATCCTTTCACCGCGTGAATGGGCTGTCCGCGATGCCTTTCTATATGTCGGTGAGGTTCCTATCCTGTATCTGCCGTACTTTCTCCGGCCGGGCGGACGGATTTTTTTTCATCCAGCTCTGGGGCAACGGCGTCGCGAAGGTACCTATCTTCAGCCTACAACTTATCTGGTTGGTCGCAAGTCTCTCTCCGTAACCTCGCCTTCGTTTCTTCAAGAACGCGAGGGAAGTTTCAAACACGCTCTTGAGCGTTCCGGATTATTTGTTCGACCAACGGGTGACACAGTCAATCAAGATTTGGAACCTGAGGAAAATGACTTGCTCACATTAATGGTCGACCTATATTCCCGTCTTGGAATATTCGGTGGTTTGAAGGGCAATATGGGGGACCTGTCATTTTTCACAGGGGTTGGTGCTTCCCGCTCTCTTATTAAAGATCTACGGTTGGGAGGCAACTACACGCCATACCTTCGGGGGGAAGACGGTAAGCTGATCTCCCATTGGGATACTAGCAGGATCTTTGGTGTTGCTGTGCCGCTTCGGTATGGGCTGGAGATAGAAATTGACCGCCGTGGAGATTTCGGTACTGTGCAGGGCCATTTCGAGTTGTTCTCCGACCCATCATTCACCTCTGATTTCCTGGCACGTACCGATGTTTTGGCATCTGACGGGTTCCTTGGCTGGTCTAGGGGACCGATAGTACCACCTCCACCCCGTGACCGATTGGAGTGGCAACTAGGTGGCAATTTGATGCTGAACCAGCTCATCGATTCTCCTGTCCTCGACACCTTCACGATACCTGCTTTAACTGCTCGTTGGTGGTGGCGTAGCCGAGAAGAAGAGTATTCTGGGGACTTGACAGGAACTGCGCTTGAGCGTCTGCAGTCGGCATCGCCCACTCGCTGGTTCTACTACCCCGATACGCTCACATTGCCAGCAGTCGCAGTAGTTGCCGATGGATCTCTGTTTCGTTGGTCTACCGATGATGGGGAAGTTGACGCGCGCTTCGGCTACTCAATTCGACCAGTCATAGCGATTGATCATCATTTTGCTAATGATCAGGTGACCACTCGTGACCAAGTGACTATAGACACTAAGTTCAGTCGGATTGACGCTCGCGTAACCGGGCAACTTACTTATTCGGCATCTGCTTTCGACCAGCTAATAGGAATAAATGGTTCGCTTACCGAAGCAGCCGCCGTTCAGATCCACGCGGCACAGGCGGAAGATATCGGAAGCGGATTATCAGAGCAGCTATCTATGTCGGATCGCAGTCGCACTAGATCTAATCTGCGGATAGACAACACTCTTACTCTGAGGCCGCTACTATCAGAAGACCAGCTGGCGGAGAGTCGTCTGTCCTACGGACTGGGGCTAACGCTGTACGATCTTACATTTGATTCGGTCACTGGCGATGCAATAGAGAGTACCTTGGGATGGAACCTTCAGGGGATTCCTACTCATCGATTGGATACAGGAGTGCGTTTTTCCAACAACAGGCTCTCCATGCAGATAGATGCTGGCGTTGACTTGCCTCCTCGTCCCCTATCTGTCGCCGGTCGTTTTGACGTCGTTTCAGATCCGTTTCGGCTGACCCTTCGGGGAGGCATTGATAGCAAGGAGAACAGTTCTCGAGGTAGTCATGTGGTGCCGACAGCAATAGATGGCCGCGGCACGTTGCTTCTCAACAAGGATATATCGCTCGCACAGTCGTTCCGCTTGGATTCTGACCAGAAGATGGAAAGCTTTCGTACTGAGGCCCGTGCCTACGGTGTCTCTGGGGCCATGCAAGCTGGACGTCGCGTGCAGTTGGATCCGTTTGGGAAGCCGTTGAGTGCCGACGATGATCCGACCTTCCGGGTGACTGATTTAACGCTGGACTATGGTCTTGACTCCAAAACCCTCTCTTATTGGAAGGACCGTATGAATTTGAACCTTGGATTACATGCTCGCTTGGAGGTTGATCCAGAAGCCTACGTCAACGACAACTCGCTTGTCTTTGATTTTCAGTTGGGTCTTTCAGTCCACGAATTAATTGATCTGGCATTTTCGTCTTCCTCAGTGAATCGTCATCTGCATCGCTACTTTCCGGCTGCTGCCAAGCGTGCTGGAGAGTCATGGGTTAATCCTATTATTGACTTGGCTCGCTCATTTAATTTCCTTAATAATTTCGATCGAATGGCATCTGCATTCAAGTTGGATTCACTGCGTGTGGAGGCGTTACATCGGTTGGGCGATTGGGATTTATCGCTGGCCTACCAAGGCAGACCAGAGCAGCGTTCCAACTGTCCAGGTCAAGAGCAAATTGGGCCATGCATCGCCTGGACTCCCGCCTTTTCGGTAGAGGTGCGCTGGATTCCAATTCCAGAGCTTCACGGTAGCGGTGGAGGCGATCGCTGGGGGCTCGACATCGAGGACCGATGACATTTAACATCAAGGAATAGAGATATGGGGAGTCCCCTTGCTGTTGTCCTGGAGGACGCTGGGGTTCTGAGTGATGTCTGTGGAGCCAACGATGGTAATCTGCGGGTGCTTGAGGAACTGCTTAAGAGTCCAGTTTATTCTCAGGGCAACCGTATTATGCTCGCTACTGATAACTCAGTCACACGGAAGACCTTTGCCACGCTTTTAAACGAGTTGCGCGACCGCGCACAGCTTGGACTGGAGCCAGGTCCGGAGGTGATTCGCTCTATCTACCGGCGTATGGAGGAGCCTGCCGCCAACCATAATCAGGATCGGCATATTTCGATACCGAAGGGACTGCGGCAAGTGTTCGCACGTAGCACTAATCAGGGCCGTTATTTGGATCTCTTGACGAAGCATGATCTAGTAATCGCGGTCGGTCCGGCCGGTACCGGAAAAACGTACCTAGCGGTAGCCGATGCCTTGAGGGCGGTGGCGAGCCGCGAGGTGCGACGTTTGATTGTAACTCGTCCAGTTGTGGAGGCCGGCGAAAGCCTAGGTTACCTGCCAGGAGATCTGGAGCATAAGATCGAGCCTTACTTGCGGCCACTGTATGACGCTATGCAGGCCCTGATGCCTGCTGATGTCCTGCGTCGTATGGAACAGGCCGGTACGATTGAGGTAGCACCGCTCGCATACATGCGTGGCCGTACGCTGGCAGATGCATATATTATTCTTGATGAAGCGCAGAACACGACACGCGAACAGATGAAGATGTTCTTAACGCGTATGGGTGAACGATCCCGCGTTGTGATCACTGGTGACATTACCCAGGTCGATCTCCCCCGCAGGCGTGACAGCGGGTTGCTGCAGATTACCCAGCTACTGGCACCTTTTGAAGAAATAGGGTTAATTTACTTCGATAGGGACGACGTCTTACGGCATCCGCTAGTGCGTAAAATCGTGCATGCCTACGAAGAAGCGATAGATTCCGTTGACTAACCGGCCACCTAACTGATGGAAGATCCTGACCAACCTCCGAGTATCGATTCCGCCGCGGTGGGTGGTGTCGAAGTTCGCGTAGAGGGTGAAGAGGACCTTTGGATTGAAGGTATCCGTACAGCTCTCTCTCTCTTCGGCCAGTTAATCCTTGAGTCGTTAGGGCATAGTTCTGCTGAGTTATCGGTACTTTTATGCGATGATGACGGCATTCGCGATTTAAACTGTCGCTACCGTGGAATCGATACCCCCACGGACGTGTTGTCCTTCGAACAAAGCGGTCCGTTGCTGGGTGACGTGGTTATTTCGCTTGAAACCGCCAGTCGGCAGGCTCATGCTTCTGGAATTTCACAGGTGGACGAGCTGCGCGACCTTCTGCTACACGGTATTCTCCACCTAGTAGGTCGTGATCATGGCGAAGGCGAAATAGCAGACGAGCCAATGTTGCAGGAGCAGAAGCGCCTTCTGGAGCTCTTTGAGAAGAACTCGCTCAATGGAGGGGCGTTCTCATGAACATTATTGATCGGCTGAGGGGCAAGCATTCTGAAGACGAGCGGCGTATAGAGGACCTCGGTCCGCAAGTACAAGAAATGATCGACGGGGTTGTGAAGCTAACGTCTATTACGGTTAAGGAAATTATGGTGCCGCGTCCGGACGTAGTTTTCGCGTCCTTAGAAACAACCTCTGAGGAGCTGCTTGCAATCATTACGGATAGTGGTCATTCACGACTTCCTGTTTATCACAAGAATGTTGACGAGATAGTGGGCGTCCTTTACGCAAAGGACTTGCTAGCTCAGGTAATTGGAAATGGCCAGTCGGTAAACCTTGGGAAAGCAATGCGCAGACCATATTTCGTGCCGGAGAGTAAGAGGGTCGATGAGCTTCTGCACGAATTCCAACGACGGCGCGTCCATCTTGCTATTGTAGTTGATGAGTACGGCGGCACGTCAGGGATTGCATGTCTAGAGGACATACTAGAAGAGATTGTTGGCGATATCCAGGACGAGTTCGATAACGAGAGCGAGGAAGTGCTTAGGGCAGGAGCTGGCGTCTACCTGTGCGATGCGCGTGTGCATCTGGACGAGCTTGCTGGATACGGCTTGGACCTGGATTTTCCTGCTGAAGAGTTCGATACACTCGGTGGATTCGTCTTCGATCTATTCGGTAAGATTCCCGTGATATACGAAAGACAGCATTATGGTGGTGCCGATTTTGTGATTCAGGGGATGGAGGGTCATCGCATCACGCGTGTGAAGATAGTGCTCCGTAGAGGCGCCGACGAAAATACATGAGGACCCGAGATACTCCTCGGTTCGGCACCGTGAGGGAACTCGATCTTCAAGACCGGACAGTGTTGATACGGGTTGACTTTAATGTGCCGATTGCTGACGGAGAGATCGTTAATGATGCTCGAATACGGGCTACCCTGCCAACTATCGATGCGGTACTAAAGCAGCGAGGAACACGACTTGTTCTATTTAGCCATCTCGGACGGCCATCCGGAGCACCTGACAGGACCTTGAGTATGGCACCGATAGCACGCCGGCTCGCCGAGCTGGTCAAAGCTCGGGGCATGACCGTAGATGACTGTATCGGTCCGAAAGTTATCGCTGCTGCAGCTCAGCTTAGTCCTGGTGAGATCCTGATGCTTGAAAATGTGCGTTTTCATCCAGGTGAAGAGGCTAACGACGAACGGTTTGCAGCCGAGCTAGCAGAGTTGGGCGATGTCTATCTTAACGACGCATTTGGCGCAGCACACCGCGCACACGCCTCTACAGTAGGTGTCCCGGCACGCCTGCCTCCAGAAGCTAAGGGTGCTGGATTGCTTATGGAACGCGAATTGGCTGAGCTTGGTAGCCTGCTCCTAGCGCCTGCGACACCGTTCGTACTGGCAGTCGGTGGTGCCAAAGTTTCCTCTAAGATAGGGGTCCTGAAGCATCTCTTGCATCGGGTTGACGCTATCTTGATCGGTGGTGGTATGGCTTACACTTTCCTAACTGCCCAAGGAGTTTCAGTTGGAGCCTCATTCGTTGAGCAAGATGCGGTAAAGGGTGCCCGGGAGTTACTAGATATGGCATCAGCTCGCGGCATCCCTGTTCTGTTACCGACTGATCATGTGGCCACTGGTTCACAGATTGGTGCTGATTCTGATAGGAAGGATATCGTGCTGATTACCACTAGAGAAATTCCAGAAGGCCTTATTGGAGCAGATATCGGGCCTCGAACAGTACGAAGCTTTAGGGATCGGATC
Source organism: uncultured Spirochaetaceae bacterium (assembly GCA_964618015.1). GTDB lineage: Bacteria > Spirochaetota > Spirochaetia > SZUA-6 > Bin103 > CATQHW01. Next base: position 18,586 of record CAZTZA010000012.1, read on the forward strand.
GAGTGTGCAGGTACAGTCTTCTGGAATGGACCCATGGGAGTTGCTGAGGTCAAGGCTTTTCAGCGAGGTACGCTGGAGGTTGCGCAGTCGGTAGTTAGGAGTAATGCGCATTCAGTAGTTGGCGGCGGGGATTCACTGGCAGCACTTGCAACACTCGACATTACTCTAGGTATCGACCACATATCTACGGGCGGCGGTGCATCGCTAGAATTGCTGGAAGGACGTGTTCTCCCGGGTGTTGAGGCACTTTATGATGACGTGTCAGATGTGGCGAGATGATGAGTAAACGAGATTTCTTTATCACAGGCAATTGGAAGATGAATCTATTGCGCTCATCAGCTCGAGACCTTGCGGCGGGTGTCGTAGCAGCGCTTGCGGACAGAGACGGAAGCGCTTGCGTGCAAGTGGCAATAGCGCCACCTTTTACAGCGATTGACGCGGTGCGTCAGGTGGTTCAAGGGTCTTCAGTATTGTTAGCTGCGCAAGATGTAGCAGCCACGAGTGTAGGTGCGTACACTGGAGAGGTGTCTGCCGAGATGTTGGTTGATGCTGGAGTCAAGTTAGTTATCGTAGGCCACTCGGAGCGTCGTCACGGTATTGGCGAGAGCGATGAAATTGTGCTTCAGAAGGTGCGACGTGCCACTGAGGCTGGTTTGCAAGTGACCTTGTGTGTAGGCGAGACTGCAGAGGAGCGTGATGCTGGTAATGCGGAGGTAGTCGTAGAGAGGCAAGTAGCTGCAGTATTGTCGCAGGTCGATCTCAAGGAAGTTGCGTTACAGGTGGCGTATGAGCCAGTCTGGGCAATAGGCACAGGACGCACTGCCTCTCCGAAGGACGCACGCTGTATGCATGCGCATATTCGCGGTATAGTGGCCTCAGTTGTCGGACCTATAGCCGCTGAGGAGTTGATTATCCAATATGGCGGATCGGTAAAAGCCGACAACGCTGCCGCTCTGTTGGCGGAGGAGGGTGTCGACGGGCTGCTAGTAGGGGGTGCCTCTTTGGAGGTGGCTTCGTTCACGGCCCTCATGCCCTTATAATGGTTATGATATGGCGCTTGCCGGAATACTGATCTTAGCTCTTTTTCTCGCTAGTGCACTGCTCCTGGTCCTAGTTGTCTTGATTCAGGATGACCAGGGAGAAGGAATAGGTGGCATGTTTGGTGGTGGGGAGAGCTCTTCTCCGTTTGGTTCTCGCACTGGAAATGTGCTAACGAAATTCACTTCAATTCTAGGTGTGACTTTCCTTGTCTGCGCTTTCGCGTTGGGATGGCTTAACCGCACTCCAGTTCAATCGGTTGTCGCCCAAGGCGGACCAGGAC
>CAZTZA010000012.1:19916-34840 GCA_964618015.1 uncultured Spirochaetaceae bacterium
CCCGAGCGGGGCGATATCCTGGAGCGCTCACGTTTGCAATCAATCGAATCAGAGGCAGGGCAGTGGTGGGTGAAACCAGTGCCTTCCTCGGATGCTCCGAGCGGATCAAAGGTAGAGGGCGAAGGGACTGGTAGTGCTCCAATGGAGAAACAGATATCTCAGGGTTCGGACAATCGGAATGAGTGAGGCGGATAGCCGTACCATACGAGTGGAAGAAGCTCAGTGAAGACCTTCTTAATCGTCCTGGCAGTAATTGCTTTTGTTGTTGTTGGGGTTGTGATCTTTCCGCCAGACCGAGCTGTTATCTCGGTTGCTGCTGAACCGATAGGACTGGGTCCAGTGAGTAACGCACTGTTGACCTCATTTGTTTTGTCTGCAGGATTTTTAGTGTTTGCGTTTGTAGTAGGCCGCCGTCTTCAGGAGATTCCTGGCGGGGTTCAAAATGTTGTGGTGAGCGTTATAGAAGGGCTGGACTTGTTGGGCAAAGACGCCGCTCCGGCAAAGTGGGCAGAGACTTTTTTTCCGATTGTTGCCACAATATTTCTATATCTTATTGTTATTAATATGTTTAGCTTGCTCACTCCGTTTCTAGGATCGATAGGGCCGGCACACACGACCGTCGAAGGGGGCATCTCCCCGGACGAGAGGAAATTCGGTATTCCACGCGTACTCCTGATAGGTGGTGAATTCGAAGATTTAGAGCCTCTGCATCACCCTGGTGATCACGGGTCCACTACAGTGGCAGTGGACCACCACGAAGATCATGTGGTGATCGTGCCGTTTCTACGTGCTCCTTCGTCAGATCTCAACATGACGCTCGCACTATCTCTTATTACGGTACTTCTCGCCCAGTGGTTTGGCCTGCGTACGCACGGTGCTCGATATCTTTCCAATTTCATGCCTCTTGGTGGCCTTCGCCGCAAGGGGTTTGGCATGTGGGTGATCGAGCTTTTTGTCGGCGTGCTGGAGGGTATCGGAGAGCTGGCGCGGATCATCTCCTTTTCGTTTCGGCTGTTCGGCAATGTGTTTGCAGGTGAGGTTCTGTTGATCGTAATTTCTAGCCTGGTACCGCTCGGCCTGGTGGTAGTCTTCTTCGGTTTGGAAATTTTTGTTGGCTTAATCCAGGCGATCGTTTTTTTCTTACTTGCGTTAGTGTTCTTTTCCATTGCGACGGCGGAACATGAGCACTAGATTAGATATTTTTTTGTTTGACTCTTGGTAATAGTTTGAGCATTCGTTAGTCTTATGTGCTATGGAGCTCACAGCAGAGACATTCCGATTGCTGGCTGCCGCGTTGGCAATCGGCGCCGGCGCATTAGGTCCTGGAATAGGTATCGGACTTGCCGCTTTCGGGGCCTTGCAGTCACTTGGACGCAACCCGGAAGCGCAGGGGATAATTCGTACGAACATGATAGTAGCCATGGCGTTTGCTGAATCTATAGCAATTTACGCTTTAGTTATCGCGCTTATTATCTTGTTTGTTGTGTAGGGATCCCAGGGATGAGTTAGCAGAAGATGGAAGCGCTAGGAATTGCGCCATTTGGACTAGTCGCGTACGCGGTGAACTTCATCGTTCTTGTAGTGTTACTGCGACTGTTCTTGTACAAGCCGGTGAAGGCCATGTTGGCGCGGCGTCAGCAGAAGATCTCTGATGGTTTAGAGGCGGCTGACCACGCACAGAAGGAAGCTGAAGAGCAGCGCTCCTCCTTCGAGCGAGAGCTTTCTGCTGCTCGGACGGAGGCTCAACAGGAAGCACGTTCGGCAGCGGAGGCCACGGAGCGCATGCGTGATGAGGTGCTGGAAGCTGCCCGCGAAGAGGCTGAGGCGATCAAGGATCGGGCGCGTGAGGAAGCTCGGCGTGAGCGTGATCTCGTAGCAGGGGATTTGAGACGTGAAGCAGGTCAACTAGCAATGCTGATTACTCGTAAGGTGGTCGCTGACGTAGTTGATCCAGCTGTCCATCAGGACCTGGTTGACCGCGTGCTATCTGATATCGGTGAGATGAGTGACTCCCGGTGAGCTTGCGCAGAAGTACGCTGCCGCGTGCTTCGGAATAGCTTTGGAGGAGTGGCTCGGGTCATTGCGTGCAGTGAGTGCGGCGCTTGAGGCAGACCAATCGGTAGTCGCAGTTCTTGACGATCAGAGTAAACCGTTTGTCGACCGTCAGAGGAGGATCGAGGCACTGATTCCAACCCGAACCTCAGATGCTGTGCGGCGGTTTTTTGGAACACTGATTTCTAATGGTGACATTGCTTTACTACCGGCTGTATTGGCGGACCTGGAACGGTTTGCGGTTTCCGGGCCGACTGCACAGATGGCTACTGTCGCTAGTGCGGTAGAACTTGATGCCTCTACCCGGCAGAGGGTCGAGGGTTCGGTCAGGGAGCGATATGGTCAAGAGATACAGGTGAGGTTTGAGGTTGATTCAGCGTTGATTGGAGGACTCATGATCCGAGTTGGGGATGAGGTGATCGATGCTAGCGTAGCTGCGCGGCTGCGTGAAATTGACGGCGCATTACGGCGTGCGACCTGAGCGAACGGAGTTAAGCGAACCGATGGCTATGAGACTCGATGACATTACGCGACAGCTGAAGCGTCAGATTGAGGAATTCGAAGCTCCTTTGGAGAGGCGTGAGATAGGGACGGTGCTGAGTGTCGGAGACGGCATCGCACGTATCTCAGGCTTGCAAGGAGTAATGGCGACCGAGTTACTGGAGTTTCCTCAAGCGGTATCCGGTATCGCGCTTAATCTTGAGCGTGATGCGATTGGAGCCGTGATCATGGGGCCTTATGACCACATCGCGGAGGGGGACTCAGTCAAGAGCACCGGTCAGATTGCTTCCGTCCCTGTGGGCGATGATTTGATCGGTCGAGTGATCGATGCAGTTGGTAAGCCAATCGACGGTAAGGGTGATTTAGACCTTGCCGACCGTTATCCGATTGAGCGGGTTGCTCCCGGTGTGATCGAGCGAGAAAATGTAGACGCACCTGTTCAGACTGGTATAAAAGCGATCGACGCCATGATCCCTATTGGAAGAGGGCAGCGTGAACTGATTATTGGAGATCGGCAGACCGGTAAGACAGCTATTGCCTTGGACACTATCCTTAATCAGCGGGGAGGCGATTTAGTCTGCATATACGTGGCCATTGGCCAGCGTCAGGGACAAATCGCTCAGGTGGTGGCTACACTATCTGAGCACGGGGCTATGGACCATACGGTGGTAGTCGCGGCATCGGCATCAGAACCGGCTCCGTTGCAGTACGTTGCTCCTTATGCGGGCTGCGCGATCGGTGAGTATTTCATGGAACAAGGGCGCGACGCGTTGGTTATCTACGATGACCTTAGTAAGCATGCTTGGGCCTATAGGCAGGTTTCACTTTTGTTACGTAGGCCGCCAGGCCGTGAGGCTTACCCCGGTGACGTCTTTTACCTGCACTCGCGTCTGCTCGAGAGGGCTGCACGTCTATCTGAAGAGCGGGGGGGAGGATCACTAACTGCACTGCCAATGATTGAGACATTAGCAGGCGATGTGTCTGCTTACGTGCCTACTAACGTCATTTCAATTACTGATGGGCAAATCTACTTGGAGAACGAGCTCTTTCATGCAGGACAGCGGCCGGCAATCAATGCGGGTCTTTCCGTTTCACGTGTAGGTGGCGATGCACAGACTAAAGCGATGAAGCAGGTGGCAGGCAGACTGCGCTTGGAGCTAGCTCAATTTCGTTCACTAGCAGCATTTGCGCAATTTGGATCTGACTTGGATGCGACCACACGTGATCAGCTTGAACGTGGCTTGAGGCTCACTGAGCTGCTGAAGCAGCCGCAGTACGAGCCTGTAGCGTTGGAGGATCAGGTCATCACTATTTTTGCACTGACGGAAGGATTCGCTTCAGAGGTTCCGGTACAGGATATACCGAGATACGCTAGTGAACTGGCAACGTTCATCGGTAATGCGCACCCGGAGATACGGATCAATTTAGGTGCACGCCGTGAGCTTACTGATGATCTGGAGTCAGCATTGAGAGCTGCGTTAAGCGATTTTAGTGGGCAATTTAGGCCAACGTCTGAATCGTTGGCGGACCGACAAACAGCGAATCGAGACTAAGGCGACGTGGCATCAGTTCGCGAAATTCGGCGGCGTATCCGCAGAGTTCGTAACATTGCCCAGGTAACTCGGGCTATGGAAATGGTGGCCGCATCACGTATGCGGCGTGCTCAGGAGCAGGCACTTGCCTCTCGTCCCTATGCTGCCAAGGCATGGGAGGTTTTGATCCATTTGGCGGCTATGGTGGGTGGCGAGCATCATCCGCTGTTATCAGAGTCTAAAGAGACTGGTGCTGTGGCGGTTGTTCTGGTAACTGGTGATCGCGGCTTAGCTGGTGCTTATAACGGTAACGTCATGCGCAACGCGCAACGCTTCATTCGTGATCATGGCTTCGATGCAAAGACCATTGCTGTCGGTCGTAAAGGGCGTGACTTGCTACTGCGTGGGGGCCACGAGCTGATAGCTGAGTTCATCGACTTGCCGGCACGACCGACAGAAACCGACGTGGCACCAATAGCTCGCGTGGCGATCGATACTTATCTTTCGCATGAGGTAGATAGCGTCTATGTTGCCTACACTGACTTCATCAATGTGCTAAGCCAGGAGCCGATCGTACGTCAGTTGTTACCGGTGCAAATCGGTGATCCAGGGAGTAGGGTGCTCTCTGAATATTTGCATTGTGATTCGCCGGAGCATACTAACCCCTATATTTATGAGCAGGGATATGAGGATCTGGTCAATATGATCGTGCCGCGTTTTACCGAACTGCAACTCTATCAGGCAATCTTAGAGAGCCTAGCAAGTGAACACTCGGCTCGAATGGTAGCAATGCGCAACGCTACTCAGAACGCTGATGAGATAGTCGGTGAGCTTACCCTTTCGTACAATAAGGCGCGGCAGGAAGCGATCACTACCGAGATGCTTGATATCGTTGGTGGTGCTGAGGCTCTTGCCGCCTCATAGCGAGTGAACAGAGTGGAGGAGAATATGGCAGAAGAAGGCTCAACTGGTAGAATTACACAAGTTACAGGAGCAGTCGTCGACGTCGAGTTTCCAGCTGGCGAGTTGCCGGAGATTCATAACTCGCTACACGTACACACCCAAGGCAGCGAAAATCCGCTGGTGATAGAGGTGCAGCAGCACCTCTCGGACGCTCAAGTGCGCTGTGTAGCAATGGATGCGACTGATGGTCTGCGCCGAGGTCAAAAAGTGACCGATACCGCTAGCCCTATCACTACTCCAGTAGGAACAGAAGTCTTAGGTCGCATCTTCAATGTGCTGGGGCAGCCGATCGACGGCGGCGATACGGTTGATGAAGCGGAACGGCTTCCAATCCATCGACCTCCTCCACAGTTTAGTGAGCAAGTGACTGAGCAGGGGATCTTCGAGACAGGTATCAAGGTAATTGATTTGATCGCTCCTTTTACCCGAGGGGGAAAAGTCGGGGTGATTGGTGGTGCGGGGGTTGGAAAGACCGTCATCATCCAGGAGTTGATCTCCTCGCTGGCGAGAGAACATGATGGATATTCTGTGTTTGCTGGAGTCGGTGAGCGTACACGTGAAGGAACGCAGCTATACAAAGAGATGCAGGAGGCTGGAGTACTAGAAAAACTAGCCATGGTTTTTGGCCAAATGAATGAGCCGCCTGGTGTGCGGTTGCGTGTGGCCTTGACTGGTCTCACTATGGCCGAGCACTTTCGTGATCAGGGGCGTGACGTTCTCCTGTTCATAGATAACATTTTTCGCTTCGTCATGAGCGGGGCAGAAGTATCAGCGCTGTTGGGTCGAATGCCGAGCGCAGTTGGTTACCAGCCTACATTAGGTACTGAGATGGGTGAGCTACAGGAGCGCATTACCTCTACAACTAAAGGTTCAATTACCAGCATGCAGGCTGTCTATGTTCCTGCTGATGACTACACTGATCCGGCTCCGGTAACCACGTTTGCTCATTTAGATGCGACAATTGCTCTAGAGCGTTCAATTGCAGAAATGGGGATCTATCCGGCAGTTGATCCGCTTGCTTCTACTAGTAGGGCTTTAGAGCCACGTATCGTTGGAGAGGAGCACTACCAAGTGGCGAGGGGAGTGCAACAGGTGCTACAGCGCTATAATGAGCTGCAAGACATCATAGCGATTCTTGGTGTTGATGAATTAGCTGAGGATGACAAGCTCGTGGTGGCGCGAGCTCGTAAGATGCAGCGGTTCTTCTCACAGCCTATGTTTGTTGCAGAGCAATTCACGGGCCGTCCTGGTCGTTACGTGCAGGTAGCTGATACCGTGGCCGGTTTTCAGCGGCTGATCGCAGGGGATCTGGATGAAATAGCCGAGCAGTACTTCTACATGGCTGGTACCGTCGATGAGGTGATCGAACGGTCGCAAGAGGGGCAGGCAGCGTGATCGGCTGCTTTCGAACTGGTTGATGAGACTAGAGGTTATTACGACCGAGCGTCACGTGCTTGACGAGCAGGTTGAGATGATAATTGCTCCTGGAGCAAATGGCGTGATAGGGGTTCTGCCAAATCATGCTCCACTGATGTCGGCACTGAATCCAGGAGAACTTGAGGTGCACGTTGAAGGTAAAGATAAAAAGTATTTAGCTATAGGAGGCGGGTTCATCGAGGTGCAACCTGACCATGTTGTCGTGTTGGCTGATACTGCCGAGCACGACGATGAGATTGATTTACAGCGGGCCGAGGAAGCGCGCCGCGCTGCAAGTGATCATATGGATCAGGAGCGTACTGGTGGGCCTGCGGCATTTGACGCAGCACGCCGTGCTCTTATGCACGCGGAGGCACGGCTACGCGTTGGCCAGCGTTCTCGAAATTCAAATCCGAGCAGGTCTCCTCAAATATAGTCTATCGATAGACCGGTTAGCCTCACTCCGTAACTTGCTTAGAGTGGGCTTGTCATGAGCTGACTCAGGAGGCGTGTAGCAGTTATTTCCGATCCAGTGTCACAATCGCAATGCTTCTGGTTACGGTAGTGGGAATATTTTTGCTCGAAGTCCGTCTTGGTGCTCGACGATGATGAGAAGTTCGTCGAGGTGCGCTGCCGTGAATGATGGAATGGTTACATTTTTTGACAGTATTGACTTATTGTAACCGTCTGTTTTTTCGTGTGCTTGTTCGGGATGAATGAGCATAATTCGACGTAGGTCATACAGGTTGGTTGAGTTGTCATCGGGTATGAGTTCGTCGAGGACGAAGCTGAAATCTTTTCCGTTCGGCAGAAGATAGACTGAGCTGGTTCCACGCGCTAGGGTAACGGCGGTGGTTGGTCCTATGCGGTCATCACTTAGTAGTGGCGCAAACAAAACTTCACCGGTTGACGGCGTGTGCCAAAGAACGTAGGCAGTCCCTTGGTAGCAGACAGCGTAATTAGCGCCGACTTTGCTGACAAGGGTTTTGGAGCTCTCGTTTGCCCTGTATAGGGTCATAGCACCCTTTGCATCGACCGCAATGAATGTAGTGTCCCCTGAGCAGCTAAGTGGCCAGATTTTACGAGGTTGTGCAACCATTTGTTCTAGCTGATGGCGTCCTGATTCGGAAACTGAAGAAAGGGTCGAGAACGAGAGACCGGCATGAGTTTCCGCTACCAGCAGCGGTTCTCCTGATGAATCGGTTAGCAAAGCTATGGGCGTCCCTTCGAATTCGGGAGTTGTCACCCACCAAGAATCTTCGTCTTGCTCACGTTTGATCCACTTAGGTATTAGTGCGTCAGTTTGCTGTTGATCGACGTAGATCACGTGTTGCTGCCCGGCATGTGCGCTGTAGGCGTGCATGCCGAACAAACTTAGATCGCCAGGGTAGATGCCCACCGCATCAATGGTCTCCAGTGTGTGACTATTGTCACGCAGGCTCACCTTTGCTATATCCAGCGTTAGGGAATCAAGGTTAGCGAATACTACATGCAGATCGTCGTTGACCACGGTGAGCGTCAAGGGGGGAGCAATCCGATCTTCACTTAGCACTATAGTATGGCTTGGTGATAAGTGGGGTATTTCTTGTTGGCAGGCGATTGTCAAAAACCAAGTGGCTATCAGTAGAAGACCAGATGACGGACGTAGCCGAACGGTGCGCCGGTACGGCACACTAACGGTATGCGTGTGGGAGTCGTTTTCTTTGCCGAGAAAGAGAGGAAGAGACTGTTGGAATTGGGCCGCGGGCTTGCTATTGGTCTTGAAGCGCAAGGTCATGAAGTGGAGGTAGTCGACGGCATCCGTGATATTAACTCCAAGTTAACCGCTTATCAATATATAGTGGTCGGCACTGAGTCACTTTCGATGACCGGAAAAATTCCAGCTCGTGTTGCACCGTTCCTTTCTTCAGCTGGTTTAATTCAAGGTAAGCGCAGCTATGCGTTTGTCGCGAAGTCATTTCTTGGATCAAACCGCGCTTTGGTCAAGGTGATGAGAGCTATGGAACATGAGGGGATGTATTTGATGAATTCCGGTGTACTGAAGTCACCGGAGGAGGCGCAGGCAATCGGCGCTCATTTGCGAGTCGGTTAGAAGGCAGGGATGAAGCATCTATTCTTTCCAGGGGAATATCATCCCCCGTATGGTGCGCACCCCTACTAGTTCACGGTCCTCAGCCAGCAGTGCATCCCACGGTATACGTGTTCGACGTAGTCTACGCCTTTCCGGCTCGGTTTCGGACTGTTGCTGTTTCTCCAAAAAATCGTATTTGTATAAGCGCAACTTGAATGCGACTGTTAAGAGGAGCACAGTGCTCGCGGGGCCTGGTAATAATAGCAGTGGCGATCCAAACGCTAGAAGACGTGTAGGAAATCCGAAGAACAGCAGGAGAAATAGTCCAATCACGTAGGGCGCAGAAACATTTAGCGCGATAAAGAGCGCTACCATGAATGAGGTGTTGTCGAACAACATCATGAGGCACTTGCGTACTGCTTTTCCAAAGGGATCACCCAAGCGCGTGACCAAAGGGAAAAACAGTTGGCATGCCAGTAGCCAAAACACAGCGGCCCAGCCCAGTAGCCCTAGAGCTACTAGTCCAATCGTGGACTGTGCGTAAACTGGCAGCGCGATAAACAGTAGGAATAAAAATATTGCACTGTTAATTGCAACTAATATAATTGCCAGGAGCCAACGGTGTTGGACAGCCTCAATGAAGACTTTCCATTCGGGAGTCTTGTAGTCAGAAATTTCGTTGGTGATTGCGACAGTTCCCATGGTGAAAACTGACAGTGCGGCTGATCCAAGCACTAGAACTCCGAAGTAGGCGATCTGCTGCGGTGGCATTGCGTTTAGCAGAAATCCCGTACCGGTGATGATCAACACATAGCCCAGGTTCAGGGCGAAGATGCGGAACAGGTTGTCCCACATGTCAAAAAATGCTTTCTTGATTAGGAATGGGAACATGCTTTCTGTCAGTTTAACCCTGTCGGAAGACAAACTCAATTTGACCAGTGGCCGGACCGTCGCTACGCTGTCGCGGGGTGTCGCCTTTGGAGAACTATTATGATGTTCTAGGCGCTGACCTAGTTTATTCACAGGAGCAGATCAAGCGTTGTTTCCGGCAACGTGCTAAGGAGCTCCATCCGGACCTAACTATGCTCGATGGTGATCAGGCTGAACCGCGCATGCGGCGACTGTTGGAAGCCTAGAGTGTTCTCGGTGACCTAAATCGGCGACGTGATTATGATCTTGTACACCGGGCTTCTCTTCGGCGTCGCGGTCGCTTTGACTATCGATCATTCCTGCGCTCCCAGCGAGATCCAGAGAGCTTGGCAAAATTGGTGCTATACGACTTAATGCGCTCACGGGACGAGGAGGCATTGTCCACCTACGGTGAGCTCGAAGGAAACATCGAGGCAGACCTTTTTGTACTATTGAATTATGACGATTTTATGGATTGTTGCTTCCTGCTAGCTGAGGCATTTGAGCGTGATGGAGACTACGATAAGGCGTGCGGATTATATTTGAGAGTTTACCGTGAGGAGACAGCGAGACCGTATTTTCGCCATTTCATTGCTGAGGTGGTGGAACGTATGCGCATCGTAGCCTGCTTCAAGATGGATAGTAGGGCTACGCCACTAGACTCGATTCGTCGTATAGAAGAACTTATTGAACTAAAGCTATCAGATCGAGAGGCTGCATTCTTCTGCAAGCGGATTGCAGAGATCTACTCAGATGTGGGTGAATTAGAAGAGGCGCGACGATAACTGGAACGAGCCCTACGTTTTAATGATAGTATTGTCGGAGTTAAGAAACTTAAAGAGCGTGTCGGACTTCACGAAGCAGTAATTCCGGCATAGAGACATGCCGACATATGTATTCTACGAGAGCATGAGGAAGTTAGTTGGGCGAGGGGCTGGTTGTAGTCCGGCGTTGATTGCGGTCGCGGCGATTGTTCTGCTCCTGGTTGTTACCGGGAATTCTTGGTCGCAGTCGATTGCCAAGCCAGTCGCGACGATACGCCTACATACGCCGGAGATAATCAATTCTCTTCAGTTTGCTTCGTTTCTCGATTTGGCAGCGCGGTTACGGGGGGGCACACTGATAACGACCGATGAATGTCGTCCAGCGTTGGACAACCTCACGAATAAGCGCCTCTATCTTCAAGAAGCGCATAATCGGCGTATTTTTCTAACCGAAGTCGAGATTGATACGCAGCTAGCTGCCGTGCGACAGCAGACTGAGAAAGATTTAGGCTTGAACCAGAAATTGACCGACGATCAATGGCGTTCTATCATCCAACAGAATACTGGTCTAGGGTGGCAGGAGTACCGTCAGCAATTCGCCGATGGGCTTAGCTTACAGCGTCTAGTTGTTCATCTGCGGCCGAAGTTATTAGAAGTCCAGCCGCCTAACGTCCAGGAGATTGAACGTTTCTACAACGCCAACATTCAGCAATTTGTGCAACCCGAAAGGGCGTTAATCCAGCACATTCATTTTACGACCGTTGGGCTTGACGAGGACGATATCCAGAAGGCTCGTATGCGTGCGGATGAGGTGCTCCGGCAGTTGCAAGAAGGAGCTTCATTCGATGATCTCGTCGTCAAGTACTCTGATGACGGTACATCTCGGCACCGAGGCGGCGAGCTTGGTAATCGTTATATCCGTCGTGATGACCCGGCGGTAATTGAGACCCTCGGAGCGCCGTTCCTGGATGCTGCATTCACCTTATCAGTCGGCGAGACTAGCAGCGTTGTAGTCTCGAAGATTGGGTTTCACCTTCTACGTATAGTAGACCGTGTTGCACCGAGGCTGTTAACGCTAGAAGATCACGTGTTGCCTGGCTCAACACAGACGGTTGGGCAGCAGATAGAAGCACTTGTCAATAGTAGGCGACAGAATCAATCATATCTCCAGGCTGTCGAAGAGATTGTCGAGGATTTGCGTGAGCAGGCGGACATAAACATCTTTGAGAAAGAAGTTGAGAACGTCTGTCAACAAGCACAGGATAGATAGACTGTCTCGTTTCAAGGCCAGTAGTGGCGATTCCCAAAAGATTCCTTCTAGGCGAAGTCAAGGAAGATCTTCAGAGATCGATCGTGTTGGGCGGCACGGAGCACGAGTGCTCGCAGTGCAATTGCTTTATCGGTACGATTTAACTGATTGCTCCCTTGCTGATGTATTGGATGTATCGTGGATGAACCCTAAGCGACGTGAAGCACTTAGTAGCGAGGCCCATGAATTTGCTCAGCGGCTAGTCATTGGTTCAATTAATGATATGGCAACGGTCGACGCATGTATTGATCAGCAGCTGGAGCATTGGGACATGGAGCGATTGTCGCGTGTAGATCTGGCGATTCTGCGCATGAGCGTTTACTGTCTGATGCACGAGCGGGACGTGCCAGCCTCAGTAACTATCAACGAGGCTGTCGAGATTGCAAAATCATTCGGCTCCAACGATTCGTATCGATTCGTTAATGGTGTGCTCGATGGTGTCTATAGGCGAGTAGCGTGAAGGCTTTCTGGGAGGAGGTATCGTGACTACTCGTGGCAGGCGTCGTCGTACGCTCTCAGCCTTGGGCTTGCCGATGCAGCTGAGAGGCCGTATGGGTAGCCAGCCCTCCGACACCGAGAAGTCAGGCACAACTCGTTTAAAAAGCGACGAGGAAATCCGCGGGATTCGTAATTCAGCGCATATTCTATCCGAGACCCTGCGTGTGGTGGAATCACGTATTGAGCCTGGCGTCAGTACCTTAGAGTTAGATCGCATCGCGAAGTCCCATATTGAGGAGCTTGGTGCCCGTCCCGCCTTTCTAGGTTATTTGAATTATCCGGCAACGCTTTGTATTTCCATCAACGAGGTGGTGATCCATGGTATCCCTAGCCGTCGGCGTCTTTCGGCAGGAGATATTGTTGGCATTGATTGCGGGGTTGATCTTGGAGGGTACTTTAGCGATGCTGCGATCACCGTACCAGTTGGCACCGTAGCACCTAAGATGGTGGCTCTCCTTAAGGTCACGCGCGAGTGCCTAGATTTAGCGATATCAGCGGCAGTCCCGGGAAACCGTTTGCGAGACGTTGCTAATGCCGTTTATAGCCACGCTAGCTCGCTTGGATATGGGGTTGTTCGTCAGTTCTGCGGACATGGCGTGGGATTTTCTCCCCATGAGGATCCTCAAGTTCCAAACTACCCTTCGCCAGGCCTTAATCCTCGTTTGAAACCTGGTATGGTCCTGGCAATTGAGCCTATGATCACCGAGGGTTCTTGGGAAGTAGAAATCCTTGATGATGAATGGACTGTGGTCACTGCTGATCGTAAGCGTGCTGCGCACTTTGAGCATACTGTAGCGGTTTTACGCGATCGCGCTGAAGTGTTAACTCGGCATCCTTGAACGTCAGCTATTTCTTGATTAGAGGTCGATCGGTAGTCGGATTCAGTGTGACTTGATCTACGGCAGCAGAGAAATCAGGTTTGCAGTCACGCGATAAAGTCTTTTTCGCCAAAAAGAAAAACAATTTAAGTGGCCCCTACAGGATCCTCACTCAAAAGCGCGAGGGGCGGTTACTATTCATAGAGTTAGGGAAAGTCGGACGAGCGGGCTTTTTCGTCTGCCGAAATAAAGAATTCGTTATGACAGGGCTATTCTTGCTGCCAGAGTTCAGGATTTTCGTTCTGCTCCACTACGGTACGCAGCATGCCAGAGCCATTGGTAAGCGCAAAAATTGTTTCTTCCTCCACTGGGCTTTCTGGGTCAATCCAGAATTGATGAATAGATGCTGTGTAGAGTGCCTCCGTAGTAAAGGATAGTCTCGTTGCCGACAGCTCCTCGCTATCAATCATAACGGTGTAGTAGCCAAAGCTCTCGGTCCCAACCAAAATCGTGTTTCCAATTGCAACAAATCTAGTGAATGAAACTGTTTGATTATTAGTCGTTGGCTCTTCATGAGAGTCGGCCCAGGTCTCACCGTTATCCGTCGAGAGCCAAAGGGTGCCCTCTCTACCCGAGAGCAACAGTGAGCTCGGATTTACGTGGAGGATGCCGCCATACGCGCTTCCAGTTGATACTATCGGAGCCGAATTTGACTTCTGAAAGTCGCCAAGTGTCCCGCTATAGAGTGAACTGCCAGAGACAGCCCAGTAGGTGTTAGTGGTATCTGAGGCAATCGCGACGACTGGCTGGGGCAGCTCAGTGAGTTCGGTTTTGAATACTGGATTAGCGTTAGATCGAGTGTCAGCGCTAAGCAAAGTGTAGGTTCTTGATTCATCTCTGGAGTTAGCAATGACCGCAAAAAGCACCGATTCATCCGCATCGGGAGTGAAAAGGGCAATTACTTCCCGCCCTTCTACTGCTGAATCGGAAACCTGAGTCCAAGAAATCACTTTTAATCCGATGTCATTGTCATCAGCCTGTATCAGAGCGAACGACATGTCATCAAGAAAATAGACGCCGGCTACCAGCATCGGGGTTGAGTCGACTGGTTGCCAGCGAACTATCGGGAATAGAGTGGCAGATTCCGTCGAGCCATTGAACGTATTGGTGACTATTGCCCACTCGTGATTTCCAGATTCCAAGGCCGACCGTGACCAGAGCTTTCCCGCAGTGATCAGATACTGTTGATCCCACCGCGCTATTTGTCTAACCGTCAGCTGATTCGATAGTGTCCCGTCGATCGTGGGTTCCTGGTGTGCCAGGTGATGAAAAATTCCAGTAACGGTGTCCTGACACGCAGCGATCATGATGCACCAGACCAGCGCAAAAACACCTCCGACAATTCTGAGTGAAGTAGCCTTGAGCCAAGAAAGCGTAGTCATAGAGGGTAAGGGAGTCACGAAGCTAAAAATGATAGACGATCTGTGGGGAGATATCGACAAAAGTTGTTAGCGCATTCTGTTTTGGCCCTGGTGGAGGCTCGCCCCAGATTGGTTCGTATATCATCCAGAAGCTAACCGTTCCTCCGAACGACCAGTTTGCATCGTATCGGTAATTGGCTGACAGGCCAGGCCGTAAGATTAGGCTTACGTTGACTAGGTCAGCCAGTTTCATTAATCCAACACCTGCATTAGCAAATAAGGGTACGTCAAACTGCAGAAAACTAAAAAGATAACTCATTCGTGCTGTAGCAGGGACCATCAACAGTGCCTCGCCATGTCGGTCTACTGCAAAAAGGCCGCCAATTTCAGCGCCGATCGTTAATTTCTGGTTAAGAAAGGCATTCCACTGAAGCGAAAGGTGGCCGCCTGGTGATAGATTTGTTTCGGTAAAGCTTTGCATCTCCACTTGATCGTCCGACAGATAGGTGAAGAGAGGGAGTAGCAGGCTGGCAGTTAGTGCCAGAGTCTGATCGCCTAAGGCATAAGTGTCAGTCACAGTAGACGTACCTTCCTGTGGCACAGCCTGAGCGACAATGAGCAAGATGCCAATCGTCGCGATGAGGAACCGTTTCAACGTAACTTAGAAAGT
>CAZTZA010000012.1:34850-39853 GCA_964618015.1 uncultured Spirochaetaceae bacterium
ATCCAGTGATCTGAGATATAATTTTCGTTCCAAAAATTTGTTTTGCGGACAGTTTGGTTTGAGAAAACGTCGGAAGTTTGTATAGAGCAAGGCCTATAGTAGATGGGCTGAGGGCTTCGTGTAGCTATTTCGACTTCCGTCAACTCCGGGTAAAGTTCTGGCTATCTATTCATTCGCCCAGAGCAACTACTCTTGGTATATTCAGAGATGAGGAGCGCATTATGAATGACATCGTCCCGCGCGAGACGCTGTCGAGGCAGGGTGTTGTAGGTCTCACGGCCATGGCTGGCGGGGTTGGGCTGCTGTTAATAGCAGCCTCCACGGTGCTTGGGTTCGTGGTCGGAGGGCTCCTGGTAATCGTTGGTCTGTCGTTAAGTTCACGCAGGAAAGACCGTCGTCCGGGGCTAATGATTACTATTACTGGTGTGCTTGGTGTCTTGTCCTCAGCGGTTGGTGGTTTTCCAGTCGTAATTATGCGGCTTTCAGCAGCCGGGTTGATCATTTACGGCGGCTTACTGATCTATCGGTTCATCCGTGGCTTGAAGTCGCGAATGTAGTACGACCATCCGATAACCGATGATGGACTGACGGTTGTCTTTGTTTTCTGGTGGAGGTCGTCTCTGGAGGTCTCGGGAGGATACGATGGAGAACGGCCGAAATGAGTCTCACTCACGGCTTCCTGCTTATGTCGCCCGGCGTTTCCTCATCATAATCCTGGGGTTAATTTTGAGCGCCGGATTAGCGCTCGGCGTAGATCTTGACGGTGTGTGGGAGGCACAGTTGCGGGGCCAGCTACAAAAGGCTCGGCGACTCCTCGGGACCGACATACCTGAGGAGTCGTCGCATCGGCTCACTGCTGCAATAGTGGCGTTAGAAATGGGCGAACTGGAACACGCTCAGGTCATGCTATCGCCGATAATTTCTGACAATAGTCACACGGATTTTGCCATTGCAGTGCTTCTTCTTGGTCGTGTGCATCTTGCTAATGATCATGACGCTCCGGCACGAAGCGCATTTTTGGCGTCTATAGAGCGGTCAGCAGATGGGCCGTACTCTGCCGCTGCTCACCTAGAGCTAATCCGCCTTGATCTTTATGCTGGAGCTTTTGATGCTGCGCAACGACGGCTTAGTTGGCTTAAGGCCCTGGGGCCATCGCCTGAGCTGGAGATTGCAAAAGGGCTTATAGACTCGAAAACTGGGATCCAGATGGTGCGCCCTTTTCCTTCGCCTATTTCACTCTTTGCGGCTGCGCGACTATCTCGTGTCGGTCTAATTCATTCGAAAAAAGCACTTAGTACTGGTGGGGTGCCTATTGCCGAGAGCAAAGATGTGCTGAGCAGCGAGCAGGGTACAGGTGTACGAGATGGCTTGCAGCCGATTCATGAGGAATCGCTCCAAGAGGTGCGTTCAAACTCGACTTCTGTAGCTAACACCGGAAGTGTTAAGGATCTACAAACTGGTTTAAGTCTCGTTCCTTCTGGGCTAACTCAGGGAGAACTAAATTTTGCTGTACGGGTGGGTTCATTTAGTGACCCGGTAAATGCGC
Source organism: uncultured Spirochaetaceae bacterium (assembly GCA_964618015.1). Lineage (GTDB taxonomy): Bacteria > Spirochaetota > Spirochaetia > SZUA-6 > Bin103 > CATQHW01. Next base: position 36,397 of record CAZTZA010000012.1, read on the forward strand.
AACACATGATGAAGGCGCTGCTTGATAAAGGATTTGATACAAGGGTTTTAGTAGTAGATGGTTATACGCAGGTAGTGGTTGGAGCAGAGATCTCAGTCAACGCTGTGGAGAAGCTTCTGGAGCAGCTAAGGCCTCTTGGCTACGATGGAGACGTGATTCAAGTTCCGGAAGTCAAGACATAGTAGCCCGTGAAGATTATTGTAACTAATTTTATAGTATAGTTTTTGAACTTTTCATCGCGTGTAATCACCAATTAAGATTCGTGGATTCTTGATTTGATGTGGTGCATGAGTTCGAATGGAAAGTTCGTTGCTGTCCGGCAGATTAATGGTTTTTATATGGACAAGATATTGATTGCGACGAAGGTTTGCGGTCGAGGATATGCCATTAATTTGATTTGCTTGACTGAAGATGGATTCTGTTAGTCGTCGATGTAAAGGATAGGGATCAGTTGAAAAATTATTTGTCATTTACAAGGTCGAAGAGTCTTTCGAAGATTAGCTTAAATACGCATGAGGATGATGTAGGGGTTTCGTTTGACATAAACGCGGAACCGCCTACACAGTGAGGAATGAAAGCTGCAGGCAGTGAGAGCCGGAATCTCTTCCGAAATCTGTCCCCTCTTGATCATCGCTACTATCTAGAGAATAGGGAGCTTTTCGACCGGCTATCTGATTTTTTGAGCGAGGAAGCTGTAGTGCGCTACTACGCTCGGGTTGAAGTGGCGCTGCTGGCTGAGCTCCTCCTTATGTTACCTGAATCGGTTCTTCCTGAAAGTGCGGGCAGCTGTGATGTTGGTGACTTGGAGAAAGAACTTGAGTCGGTAGTAGATTTGATTGATCCGGCTGAGGTGCATGCTGAGGAGCAACGTACGCAACACAACTTGCGCGCTGTAGTCCATGTGCTACAGCGGTTACTCCCAGAGCCAGTAAGGCATTTAGTTCACTTGGGAGCTACCTCGTTTGATGTACAGGATACCGCAGTCGCGCTGCGCATGGCTGATGTAGTTCGAGTGGTCATCATGCCGCTGCTTCTCGATCTTGCTGATCGCTTAGCAGATCTATCAGAGGCTGAAGCTGAGACACTACAGGTGGGGAGAACTCATGGTCAGCATGCTGTGCCAATAACTTTTGGTTTCGCTGTTGCTTCTTTTGTCGCACGTCTGGACGACGTACTGCCGCGTATCTTGAACGCCGCCGTAGGACTTCCGGGAAAACTGTCAGGTGCGGTCGGTGCCTATAACGCGACTACGCTCTTGGTTGACGATCCCGAGGATTTGGAACGTCGTGTGTTGGGCCGCTTAGGTCTAATGCCTGCGGCTCACGCTACACAAATCGTCCCTGCCGAGCCTCTTGCTCGACTCATGATGGAAATCAATCTAGCTTTTGGCGTGATAGCTAACCTTGCGGACGACCTGCGCAATTTGCAGAGGACTGAGATCTCTGAGGTAGCTGAGATGTTCGGTGCTACGCAGGTTGGTTCATCAACAATGCCGCAAAAGCGAAACCCTTGGAACAGCGAGCACGTTAAGAGCCTTTGGAAAGCCTTTGCGCCACGCGTAGGCACTTTTTTTATGGATCAGATTTCGGAGCACCAACGCGACTTAACCAATTCTGCATCAGCACGCTTCGCTAGCGAGTATATAGCTGGTTTTACGGCGGCCGTGAATAGGATGCTACGTATAGTGGATTCTCTGCATATTGATCGAGCTCGTATGGCGGATACCGTTAGGCTTAGTGGGGACGCTGTAGCGGCCGAGGCTGCTTATATCGTTCTGTCATGCGCTGGAGTAGCAAATGCTCATGAGTTGGTTCGAGCTGCGGTGGCCGATGCTCGATCGGACGGGAGTACTTTAGCGGTGGCTCTCGCTAAAAATCCGGAGAATTGGGCCTTGTTGGAGCGTGCTACTACTGGTCGGGACGGGCCGACTGTAGCTGCACTGCTAGAGAATCCAGATCGTTACTGCGGAAAAGCTGCTGAGCGGGCACATTCAGTAGTGGCGCGGCATCGAGAGTTGTCCGATGAGTTGCGCCGCCGGATCGCGGGCATAGTGGAGCGCTGATTTAATTGGACACGATTTTGGTTATAGACTTCGGTGGCCAGACGGCACAACTCATCTGTCGGCGAATTCGTGATGGAGGAGTGTTTAGCATAATTCGTTCGGGTGACACGAAGCTTGAGGATAGGGAGCTCAAAAACGTCAAAGGGATAGTGCTTTCAGGTTCTCCATACTCGGTGTACGAGGAATCGGCTCCGCGGCCGGATCCTGCGCTGGGAGAGATTGGGGTTCCAATATTAGGTATCTGTTATGGTCTTCAGTGGTTAGTTAAGGATGGTGGGGGGATGATCGCAGCTGGAACAACCCGAGAGTTCGGTCGTTCTCGTATTAATATTCGCAATTCAAGCCCATTATTTGATGATGTCGATGACAATTTTATTTCCTGGATGAGCCACAGTGACACCATCGAAGATGCTGCTGGGTTCGCTATCGTCGCGGTTTCAGAAAACGGACATCCGGCCGCACTGCAAAATAGTTTGGGTATTTACGGACTACAGTTTCATCCGGAGGTGTCTCACTGCGAGTTCGGCGAGCGGATCCTGGATAACTTCGCTGTAAAGATCTGCGGCGCAAGGCGGGAATGGAGTATAGATCGTTTTATAGATTCTACCGCTGATAGACTAAGGAAGAAAATTGGAGCGGCGCCAGTAGTGACTCTTATTTCCGGTGGCGTTGACTCTTCTGTTGTAGCCGCATTGCTGCTCCGTGTACTCAGACCGGATCAAGTTTATCTATTATATGTTGATACTGGACTTATGCGTTTAGCAGAGACTAAGGAAATTGAGGCGATCCTACGCCAGTTAGGGGCAATCAACCTGCATACTGTGGATGCGTCAGAGCGTTTCTTCACTGCTCTTGCCGGCATTACTGACCCGGAAAGGAAGCGGTCAGCAGTGGGGGATGAATTTGTGAATGTTGCAGTATCTGAGTTGAAACGCCTGAATATTAGTGACGCGTATCTCTCTCAGGGAACGCTCTATACTGATCTGGTTGAATCTGGCAAGGGCGTTGGTGTAAGTGCTGATGTGATCAAGTCACATCACAATGTCCGTTCACCCCTTATAGAGGAAAAGCGTAATGCTGGAATTTTAGTGGAGCCACTGGCGGACCTATATAAGGATGAAGTGCGTCGTCTAGGTCGTTGGCTTGGTTTGCCAGAACCAGTTGTTGGGCGTCATCCGTTCCCTGGACCAGGTTTATCAGTTCGGATTATAGGAGAGGTAACCCCTGAAAGATGCGAGATCCTTCGAGCGGCTGATCATATTTTAATTGAGGAACTCCGCGACCGAGGCCTTTATGAGGAAATCTGGGTGGCCGTTTGTGTGCTCCTTCCGGTGCTGTCAGTAGGCGTGGCTGGAGACCTTCGTCGGTCCGGTACCGGATTAGCTATCCGTGCAT
>CAZTZA010000012.1:39863-43751 GCA_964618015.1 uncultured Spirochaetaceae bacterium
AACGTCGGAGGATGGTATGACTGCCGACGTTTACCCGATGAAATCGGAGGATTTGCTTGAGACTTCCTCGCGGATTACTAATTCCATTCCCGAAATCGGGCGAGTGGTATACGATGTCTCTAGCAAGCCGCCAGCTACGATTGAGTGGGAATGAGATTACAATAAGTATACGACTGTAAGTTATTATAATATATTAACTTAATTTTTATATTTATGTGCAAGTCGTGTGCAAGTCGTGTGCAAGTGACCTCTAATGCGTTACTATGTAAGTCATATACGATTGCGATGTGCAAATAGTGTGCGAGTGCATATGCAATTGAAAACGATTAGTGTATTAAAATTTAATCGTTTTATTATAAGGAGATAGAGATGTCACCTATACGAAATACACTTTCAAATACTTGACCAAACTTGCACAAATATGGAGTCAAAAAAGAAGCATAGTCATCCACAGAAGGGTTACGACACCAAGGGTCTGATGAGTGCAGTAGAACAACACGAAATCATAATGGGTAAATTACGAGGGGTGGTTTATCTGCCACATCCTAAGAATCAGAACGGTGGTAATTGGTATTTCCGACATTGGGTCTCCTCGGAACAGAAACAGATAAAGAAATCCCTTCGCACCACTGATAAAGAAACTGCACTTCAACTTGGTGAAGATGAACTTCTTGGAATCGTTACCAAGCAGAGACAAGGTCATAAAGTGTTCGGTCTGTCAGTCTCCGAACTTTGTGAGGAGTGGTTACGACACAAGGAACAAGAGGTTCAGACCAACCGAATCAAGTGGTCGAGGTATGAAACACTACGGACTCAGGTTCGTCGGTGGATTGTTCCCTACCTAAACTCAGTCGTTCCTAACCAGAAGATTTCCAACATCAGTAAAAACACTGGAGTTGAATATGGGATGTATCGTCGTCAGAGAACTAACAACAAAGTTGAGGATGTGACGATTCGAAATGAATACACGACTATCAATGCAATTATTAAATATGCGTGGAGGAACGACTACTTACCCTTCGAGAAATTAAATGTTGAGAACATTACTATTCGTGGTGATGACATAAAACGTCGTGAGACATTTTCACCAGAAGAATACCGACTGTTTTATCAACGGTTAGGGAAGTGGGTGAGGGACGCAAGAGATGAACACGAGGTGTATATGAGAACCGTTCTCTATAACTACTGTCTTCTCCTTGCGAACACCCTGACCAGACCATCTGAGTTAAGACAAATCAAATGGGGAATGACCAAAGTCCTCAAGGTGAAAACTGATGACGGTAACACTGAACAACTCGTTGGTCTGAATCTACCTGCAGAAATCACCAAGAATAATCGTCACCGAGATGTGATTACTCGTGGTGGTCACTACCTGCAACGCATCAGGAAGATAAGTGAGTTCACGAAGGACGATGACTTCGTGTTCGTTAATCGTACTAACGGTAAGAATCTGACGAAATCCACTTTTGACAAATACTGGAGACATATTCGAGATGCAACGAGTATCGAACATATCACAGGAAAAACACTCACTTACTATTCGTTTCGACACTGGTGCATCACTGCACGACTGATGTCACGCATCCCTCACTACGAAGTTGCGAAGATGGCAGGGACTTCAGTGAGATATATAGAACGCAACTACGACCATATGGATATGGATAAGATGCGAGATAATGCACTTAAGACTTTCAAACTGGATGGGAATGGATTTCGACTGAGAGAAGAATAAGAAGTGAGGTCTGGTAAGAAACCAACTTACCTGTTGCATTAGCACCACAATAAACAACTACCCCACTCATCACCTCAAAGTCCTGTGGCAAGACGACAGCAATGAGTGGCAACTATTTTCGTGAGTGGCATTCATAATGTTATTTTATTAGACTGGTGAGTTGATATGAAACTACGATTACCAGTCATTCTCGTTCTGTTCTTTGTCTTGGTCTTGCACGCATTCGCAGATTTCCAAACAGCATTGGATGCGTATAACAATAAAGATTCCGCAACTGCACTGAAAGAATTTCAACCATTAGCAGAGCAGGGAGATGCAAGGGCACAGTATTATCTTGGAGATTTATACGGGTTTGGGGACGGTGTTTCCCAAAATGATGCAGAGGCGGAGAAGTGGTTTCAACTTGCATTAGAGAACTTGCCGAAACTTGCTGAGAAAGGGGATGCAGAAGCACAGTACGAATTGGGTCTTATGTCCTACGATTGGGGAGGTTATTATGGTATTCCTTTTGATGTGAAAGAAATAGTGAAATGGTGGACTATGGCAGCAGAACAGGGACAAGAAGAGGCACAGAAGGGACTGGGTGAAGTGTACTTCTACGGAGAGGAAGGTGTTCCTAAAGATTATAAAGAAGCAGCGAAATGGTATCGAATGGCAGCAGAACAGGGAGACAAAGAAGCACGGGATCTTATTTACTTTCTTAATCTGTTGAACCGGTAGTCGTTTTCTAAAAAGATTTGCCTGGACGTATTATTTGGTGCTGTGTCTTTTACCTTTTCTTATTCTGTTAAAGGTTTCTAATAACTGCTTGATAGACCTTTAGTATGAATAATGATTCATAATACCCTACTGCATCTCAAAGTCTGCTGACATTGTGCTATGACTCTGCTACGACCTATTTCACGTAGGAATAATCTCATTTAAGGTAGGGTCAAGGTCTATTTCTAATTTACCAATATTATCTTTAGTAATCTGATGAACAATCTTGTCTGCTGTTACTTCAATCATATCATTCTTTCTTTCATCGTGAATAAAGAACTTATAGTTTCTCGTGTAGATGGGAACTATAGTATCATTTAACTCGTACCATCCCATTGCTGGATTCTGTTCCAGATATTGTTCTCTACTCTCGCAGAACTGCTTAAAACTAACCATTTTTTTCTCCTCTTATATTTAATGACTTAATGACTTCAAAGTCACTAAGTCAGTAAGGCATCCATTTTTCGTCACCTAAATTATAGGTTGAGTAGTTATGGGTAGATTGCAATTAATAATAACTTCTGTAATTAGTTTATTATTAATTGTATACATCAGTTTTGGGTATTATATAGTAGGAGGTGGGGTAGGGTATTTCCTATTAATACTTGGTATTTTCCTTGCACTCCTCTGGTCACTTTCTTTTCTTATCTCATTAATTATTGATTACGTGAAAAAGAAAACCAAACCATATAAAGAAATTTCCAAATGAGGTCCCTGCGGAAAAGAGTTCTGCAGGGACGTCGAAGAGGTCATAGAGGTAGAAAGAAAGACAGCATTGACCGATCTGTTTGCCTTTCTGTTGGCGCGCCATCGTGGAGTGTTCATTAATACGGTCACTGCGATACCGCCCAACACTCCGCTAATTAGATATTTGAACTGTTCGTTTGCGTTCAGCAGGAACCTTTAGAAGAAAAGAATATCTCATTAGTATTCACCGACCAAAATATTGATACAAGTAATCCTACTGGAAAGTGCTTCTTACAAATGATGTCAGTCTTCGCAGAGTTTGAACGCAATATGATACGAACTCGTGTTGAGGAAGGAAGAACTCGTGCTAGAGAAAAGGGTGTTCATCTTGGTCGTAAATCTACAATCCCTGCTAAAGAAGTTATTACTCTCAAGAAATATGGTAAGTCTGTATCTGCAATATGTAAGGAGTTAGATATTCACAGGTCTTCTGTCTATCGTCTCTTAGAAACTTCAACTCACAAGGTGTGAGTTGAAGATAGAATGACCCATAGAATAAGTCAGTTCTATCGAATGTCTGGTGAAGGTATTATTCACCAGACTTAAGAAATCATTTTTTCTAAAGAATAGACTTCATCGACACAATTGAATTTCTTATCCCATGCTTGCATTTCTTCAGACGTCATTAATTCCTGAAATTTTTCCATATC
>CAZTZA010000013.1:0-11191 GCA_964618015.1 uncultured Spirochaetaceae bacterium
CTGTTATCTAGGCAGTGCTGCAGAAGTCCATTACGATGGCTACCAGGAATAACCTTGAGGCAGCCCATTTCTTCGGGGGTATCGGTGAGACTGAACCAAATAGTGAGCATATTGGTCTCATCTGCCTCCGGAGTGACTACTCCGTGGTCCTGGTGCCAATCGGTTGCGGAGATCACCAAATTATTATTTCCCTTGGGCAGGAGATGCTCAGGAGGTTTGATGCGGACGTGCTGCACTGGATTTGAATAGATTTCAGAACCAATGAGAGCCTCGACGACGTTAAGGATAGGTTCCGCCGTTATAGCGCTCAGTACTGCCGGCCCGACCCAATAGGGTGTTTTTTCGGTTACCCCCGAAAAAGGAAGCGACAAGTCGAAGTACTGCGCGTGATGGCGGCCGGTCTCCTTATAAATCCGAGTCACGCGCTGGTCGAATCGCAGGTTAGGGTATGGGGAATCTATTTCGTTCTGTGAGTGAAGATCATTAGCAAGACGTTCCAGTACGGTCTCATATTCACGAATCACCTGGTTCAGGTAGGGCTCTGTCGGAATAACGTCTTCCACCAATAAAAACCCGTCGGTGTGGAATTGTTTGATTTGGTTCGTCGTCAACATGATTCCTCCTTTGTAGGGGACGGTTCCGTCCCTTCTATAGTAAATATCTTTGATGGGAACAGAGGCAAGAGGCCTGTCATCCGTGTCCAGGCTGGTGGTGGGATGGGAAATATCAAGCGGGTTTTTGGATTTAGAAACTTTTTGGGAGTAGCGATAGAGGCGCTTAGGAGGACCAAATCATTTGAAAGATATCTACCGCATTGCGTTAACGTTTTTCTGTCGTTTTAAAGTTGCGTTAGGCTCTTCTCTTTCCGTGGCAGAAGCAGGAGTGCTGCTGTTTTTAGGATCACGCTTGCGATAATAACTATATGGATAGGGTGTGGGTTAATTGTTTCGGCTTGCACATCAAGGTTGAAGATTGTCCGTAGGACGGCTGCGGTAAGTAACGGCGTGAAGGTGCCTACCAGGTTGCGGCTGAAAAAGATCAATGAGAAGTCGCTGGTCTGATCTATAGCGCTTCCCCAGCGCATCATCAAAGTTTGTTCGTTCGGGCTCATGATTCCGCGTGCTGCTTCCGTCAGGATAAGCGACATCGCTACCAGAAAGGCTGCTCCGGGTCTAGCGCCGAGGAGCGCTATAGGAGCTATTGCTATGACTATCACGGAAACTTGAAACAGCTGCAGGGGTTCGTAGTGTTTTTGCAGCCAACGGTTACCGAATGCAGAGAGACCCTTAGCTCCCTTGGCGGCAGATACGAACGCGTTAATCAAGAAAAAAGATAAGCCTAGGTATTTAAGGAATAGAATATTTAGGAACGAACTAGTTAGGCCGTCAGCGAGTGCCGTTGCTGTCTGGAACAGATACATGCGTCGAAATAGCGGAGATCTCAGAGATTTCAGAAATTTGCCGCGGCTTAGCGGTGTCGGGTGGTTTTGTTCAGGCGCTGGATCATGTGCGATCGAAACTAGCCATAGTGCGATAGTTCCAAAGGCCAGGCCAGTGCCGAATGCTAATGCAAATCCAGTAGGAGCAGGGAACGTGTCGATAAAAAATCCTGCAAGTGGTGGTGCAACCACAGCGCCCAGCATTGCAACCGAAAGACGATTGCTGAGGTACCGGTTGTGCTCGTTGGAGGGTATTGCGCTGGATATCCAAGCTCTGCTTAGTGGAGCATATAGAGAACCGGCAAAGTGTGAGACTCCAGCTAATATCCCCAGCCACCAGACTGCATGGGTGGGATTGAGTAGGACCAACAGCAGGATTCCCGTCCGTGAACACAGGCGGACTGAATACGCTGCCATTAGTACAGTACGACGTGATCCTCCCGCTGCTCGCACAAGCCATGGCGCGGACAAAATCGCAAGGAATCCGATTGACCCGATCGAACCAAGGATTCCAATTTGGAATGTAGTTGCACCTAGCCACAGTGCTAAACCCGTGAACACAAGGCCGTCTGGGGCGTAGCTGAACAGGTTTTGGAAAAGGAGTTCGAGTGTCAGAGCGACAGAGGTCCGCCGGTCGCGGTTAGAATTCACCCTGCTTCCTGATATAGGGTCATCTCGTGCATGATTCGTTTATGAAGAAAACATACCTTAGCATCGTCGTTCTACAGATATCATGACCTTGGACCATCAAGGACCGATCGCTTACCTTAATGGTGAGTTTATTCCTGCCGAGGAGTGTACATTACCGATCTATGACCTGGGCATTGTCCTCGGGGCATCGGTCACAGATTTTGTGAGCACATTCAATGGTGAGCCGTATCGCTTGTCTGACCACGTGGAACGCCTGTATCGCTCCTGTAAGTATGCACATATCGATCCACCGATTGACTGTGAAGAATCGATGGAGGTCACGCGTAGCCTTATTGCTCACAATCGAGAGGTTTCCGGGGGAGCAGAGATCGGTGTTATTTACTACGTCACAGCCGGTGAGAACAAGATCTATGCGGGGGCGGCGGGAATCTCCGGCGAACTGTCTCCTACATATGTGCAGCACACATTCCCTTTGCGTTTCCATATTTGGAAACCACTATTCGATCAGGGCGTGCACTGTGTGACTCCGTCCAATCGCCATTGGCCTCCTGAGTGTCTGTCGTCGAAGATCAAGAATCGTAACCGCCTGCACATGTGGATCGGCGACCACCAGGCGCATCAGATTGACCCGGCGGCTATCGCTGTCTATCTGGATATCAACGGAAACATTACTGAGACCCAAGGATCCAACTTTGTAATCTACCGCGATGGCAAAGTAGTTTCTCCGTGCCGACGTAACATTTTATGGGGTATAAGTTTGACTGTTCTAACGGAAATTCTTGACGATCTTGGCATCGGTTTCATTGAAGATGACTTGCAGACTTATGATGCGATCAATGCTGAAGAGGTTTGGCTTCCCACAACTCCATATTGTCTAGCTCCTGTTGTACGCTTCAACGGCGTCTCTATCGGGAATGGTAAGCCTGGTCCAGTTTGGCACCGAGTGTTGAGTCGTTGGAGCGAAATAGTAGGCACTGATATTTATGAAGAAATTGTGGGTAGCTCCGCTCCATAATCGGCTACGGATAACATGCTCAGTAGCGACCATTATCGGCTTTGCGTGTCTATTGCCTGGTCAATTTGCATGCGCTGAGGAGGTGCGTGCTCTTTGGGTGATCCGTACTTCCCTTGGTAGTGTTACGAAGATTCAGGCATTGGTAGAGGAAGCATACGAGAGTGGCTTCAATACATTGTTGGTGCAGGTCAGAGGCCGTGGCGACGCACTCTATGTATCGGATCGTGAGCCACGTGCTGAGCTGCTCGCAGGAAGCCCACCGTTCGACCCGCTTTCAACAGTAATCATTGAGGCCCGCGCGCGGGGGATGAAAACGCACGCTTGGGTGAATACCCATATAGTCTGGGGCCCCGTCACTCGGCCTCTCAGTCCGCAGCACTTGGTCAATGCCAATCCGGATTGGCTAGCGGTGCCACGTGATTTAGGGCGAGAGCTTCATGAACGGGATCCCAGCTCTCCATACTACCTTCAGCGTCTCACTGAGTTCGCAGCAAATACGCCATCGGTTGAAGGTTTGTTTACCAGTCCATCGCACCCGGCGGTGCAGGAGCGAGTGGTTGCCATCTGGATGGACCTTGCCAGTAATTATGATCTAGATGGCATCCACTTCGATTATATCCGGTACCCGTCCCCACAGTTCGACTATTCTCGTGGTGCGCTAAATCGTTTTCGCGGCTGGGTGCGTCCACGCGTTTCAAGTCGGCGTTATGCCGAACTGGATGCTGCTTCTTGGGACGATCCATACGCTATAGCGGACGGTCTTCCCGATCTGTGGAATCGCTTCCGACGTGACCAGATCTCGGTTTTGGTGCGTCGAGTTTATCGTGCGGTCAAACAGATAAGGCCTGATCTAGTGGTTTCGGCTGCGGTATTGCCAGACCATAACTATGCAAGTAAATACCGCTTTCAGGCTTGGTGGACTTGGCTTGCTGATGGATTCCTGGATGTAGCAGTGCCAATGGCATATACCGATAATAGAAAACGATTTAGTGTCTTGGTAGAGGACGCAAGTATGTCAATCGGTACCGCTAAGCGAGTGTGGATCGGTGTTGGTGCGTATAAGAACTCAGTCAAAGATACGCTATGGCAGATAAGGCATGCCCGTAGTCAGGGATTCGGTGGGGTCGCTCTATTTTCATATGAATTCCTATCCAGTGATAGGCCTGATCGAGAGGTGTCGACCACTTTGAAGAGTATTGGGATAGCAGCGTTCGGGGATTCTTAGGTCCGAGTAGACTGCCAGTGGTCGTTGATCCGGATAGTCCATGTCTATTTTCGATTGATGTATAGGTTAATCAGAGGCGCGACTATTTTGCGCAGTCGAGTATCCTCGGACTCAATGAAGTAGCACGATGAACTGATAGTTGAAGAATCCATGGATCTTTGAAATTTTACCCAGCGTTTCTGATGGTTATAGACTGGGTTCGCCATCAAGGTGAAAACAACCGGCGCCGAACGTCTTTCATCTTGCATAGCGAGACTGTTCTGTCGTCAAGCATTAATGCTCCCCGTCAGGGCGTTGAGAAATAAATCCTGAGGGATCTAGTACGACAATTGTCAGCAGGGCATTGGTAGGGTTTGTTATAGGAAGCTCAATGGTGTGATGTCGAGGTCGTACGATCGGGTCTGATGATCGGTGCATCAGGAATTCTTCAACAGAACTCATGCCTAAGCAGAGTGGTGGCAGATCATAGTGCATAGGTAGTACCCAGCGGGGTGTGAGTACTTCAAACATACGGTCAAGTTCTGTGAACTTGGGGGTTAGCTTCTGTCCGGTCAGGGCGAAGAGCACATCGCACTTGCCTATAAACGGTGAAAGCTCTTCTGCGGTTAGCTCGTATCCTAGGTCGCCCATATGCATTAGCCACAATCCTCCCGCCTTGAAGGCATAGAGGGCATTGTCCTGTGGTCCGCGAGGATGGTCACGAGCTTCGGTCGCTTCCACGGCGATGACGTCCTCGCTGCCGATGATAGCGGACTGACCTCTAGCGATGTCCAGTGCATTGATCACCTGGGGGGTCCCTTGCGCCAGCTGGATGTTGGAGTGGGCCTCATCAGTAAGTGAGCTGACAATAACGGTCTCAGCTTCCAGGGGCTCAAGGGGCGGTAATCCTAGTCGGATGGGAGGGTAGGGATCAGTCAATACCAACGGATGGCCGTTTACCCAGATTCGGAAGCAGGCGTGGCCTATGAACTCGACTTTGATTGACATCAGTGAAATCATACGGTTCCAGCATGATTAAGACCAGGGAATTTGGCTCAACCGGACACCGTAGTACGTTAACTCTTTTTGGTGGGGCAGCGTTCAAGGCAGAGCATACCGAGTCGGATGCGAGTTCTGTCATAGAGCTATTATTGGAGCATGGTGTCAACCATATCGACACAGCACATAGCTACGGTGGAGGCAATGCGGAAGTCTTGATTGGTGGTTGGATGAAAAGTCTTCGGGACCGTTTTTTCCTTGCGACAAAGACTGTTGATCGCACTGCCACAGGTGCTCGCAAACAGTTGGAGCTTTCTCGCCGGCGCCTATGCTCTGATACGATTGATTTGATCCAGTTACATAACCTGATCGTTGAAGAGGATTGGAATACCGCAATGGGTGCGGGCGGTGCAATAGAGGCCCTCACGGAGGCGCGGGAACGGGGACAGGTGCGTTTTATAGGAGTCACGGGGCACGGACTTTCAGCTCCACGTGTGCATTTGCGTAGTCTTATGCACTTTCCGTTTGACGCAGTTCTCTTGCCGATGAATTTCATGTTGGCTAAAAACTCCGTTTATCTTGCCGATTTTCTCAAACTGAAGTCAGTGTGCGATCAACGGGGAGTTGCCGTGCAGCTCATTAAATCAACGGCCCGGCGGCCATGGGCTGGGCGAGAACGTACCCGCGGTCCTTGGTATGAGCCTTTGGAAGATCCTGCGGACATCGCTCGTGCGGTAGCCTATGCACTGGGCTACTCGCCGGCATTTATCAACACTATGGGTGACGTGGAATTGCTGTCAATCGTTTTGCAGGCGGCAGAAAATCTGGGACGATCACCCGCTGATGAGGAGATGGAGGCGATGTTAGGTTCTCAGGCTATGGAATCAATCTTCGAGGGATAGATCCTATAGGCACAAAGGACTGTAATGGGGAGTCGACTAAGGTTGCCAACGGGTGGCGGCGCAATGAGTTACGTTGTCGGATGGTGTAACATAGTAGGCAGTTAGAACGTCTCCGTCCGACAGCTGCATCGACACCGGGTAACCAACGTCGCCGAGTCCGGTTCCCTCTCCCCGGTGAGGTGAGTGGCCACTGGAATCATCGCGAATTACTATACTATCTGACACTTTCCATGTCTCACTTCCGTCCTCACTGATTACCGCGCGTACTCCGATTGGCGACCGGCGGTAACCGTGGGTGCACAAGATGCGACCATCTTTAAGCTTCAGCAGGTGGGCTGGATGGCCCCAGATCTGAGTTTTAATAGGTTCCGTCCAGCTGCGCCCGCCATCATCAGACCACATCTGTAGCAGGTAGTGGTCATCACGGCCAAGATCAGACCGGGTGAGGGCTGTCAGCTTGCCGGGTGAGATTTCACAGAGAGCGGTCTCGTTGCCTGCCACCGCTGTGTTACGTGCGCAGAGGTCATGCAAGCGCCATGTCTGACCAGAATCCTCTGAGCGCAGTATATAGGGGCAGTTGTTACCGTCGATGTCGATGGAATAAATGCCAACGACGATTGTTCCATCCTCGAGAATTGTACCGCGGTTGAAACACCAGAGCCCTTTGATGCCCGGTACTTGCCATTCGCGTACCGTCCAGTTCTTTCCGCTATCGGTCGACCGTCTGGAGACTATCAGCGGTGACTGCACTGCGATATGGTCTGGTCGTTCTGGAAGCGGGCGCACCCACCGATGTTGGGAACGCGCTTCTTCCAGGCGCTCAGCGTCCCACGCTTCGAAGCCGTGTGCTCCAACGGTCACGTAGGTTGAACCATCCGTCTTTGGTAAAATTGCGGCGAAGCGGTCCATATGTTCGTCTTCAGTGCCGAATGGCCAGTTGGCTGGGTGGGTTGGGTTATCGGTTGTTGTCCAGGTGCAGCCGGCGTCACTGGAAACCATCGCAAAAAAATGCCCGAAGGTGCTAGCTCCTGGGTGACTGCCTATAGGAGAGGTGACCACGCCAGCTCCTATGGTTCCATCGGGTAGGGGCCATAATACTGGCCACGGGGAGTAGGCATCCGGATCACGGTAAATCACGCTATGATGCATGTGCTGCATAATGATGGAAAAAGAAAATGTTGCAACTGCGGTTGCGAGGGGCCTCAGGCAAGCGGGCATTAACACGGTATTTGGCTTGCCTGGCGGCGAGAACGTACAACTGATGGAAGCGTTAAGGCGGTTAGGAGTTCGCTTCGTGTTAAGCGAGCATGAGTCGACTGCAACCTTTATGGCATCTGCGGCTGCTCAACTTACTCGTCACCCAGCCGCGTGTCTGACTACGTTAGGGCCAGGGGCGGTTAACGCGACCGCTGGTTTAGCACACGCTTTTTTAGATCGCTGTCCTCTATTATTGATGACCGCACAGATGCCTGAAGATCTCCAGGCTATTCATTCTCATCAGCTCGTCGACCTGCACCGTCTATACGATCCTATTACTAAGGGAAGCTTTCGCGTCACGCCGCAGAATGCACGTAAGGTGGTAGCAGAGGCCGTGCGCATCGCTTCCAGCGGAACTCCGGGCCCTGTTCATCTGCAGATCTCCAACGATGTGGCTGCTCTCCCAGTTAAGATGAGCGACGATGAGCAACCCGAGAGGGTCCTGGTAGATCAGCCAGATTTAGTCAGTGCTGAAGCTATTACTCGTGCCGCTGATAATTTGAACGCTGCCCAACGTCCAGTGGTCGTGGTTGGCCTGGGAGTGGAGCCCGAAGCTCCGTATGAGGATCTCTTGTGCTTTGCGGAGAAGCTCGGTGCTCCGGTACTTACGACCCCGAAAGCCAAGGGTTCGGTGCCCGCTGATCATCGGCTTGGTTCGGAGACGATTGGGCTAACCCGTACTGATCCTGGTTACGAACTGATTGCAGAGTCTGACTACGTAGTAACGGTGGGAATGGATGTGGTAGAGGTTGTTCTGCCCTGGTCAATAGCGCAGCCGGTTCTATGGTTATCTTCGTGGTATGACAAGATTGGCTCCGGTATGGCTGACCAGGCCTTGATCGGGCCGCTCGGTCCTACGCTCACTGGCCTGACTAACTTGCTGAGCGAACAGAAGAATAACTGGGGCAGTGAGCGGGTAAGCCACTATCGAAAAATGCGTTTAGGAAGGAGTCACGAAGCTTCGGATCGAGTGCAAGGAGGTGTAATCGCGCCTCAGGCAGTGCTGCGTGCAGTGCGGTTGACATTGCCTTCTGACGGGGTGTTCACGACGGACGTTGGATCGCACAAGGTCTTGTCGGCACTCGAATGGGACGCAACTGTGCCCAATCGTTATCTTGTTTCTAACGGTCTCTCGGCAATGGGTTTTGGGCCGGCGGCGGCAGCTGGCGCGGCGCTGGCAGGCTTATCGCCAGTCGTATGCTTAACCGGTGATGGTGGCTTACTGATGTGTGCTGGCGTCCTATCATCCCTATCGCAGATCAAGGTTCCAGTGGTAATCGTTGTGTTGCTTGATGGTGCTCTTGACCTGATTCGAGCTCATCAACAACGTTTGGGTGTGGAGCCGTTCGGCACGGAGTTTCCCGCGCCTGATATTACGCGGATTGGATCAGCTTTTGGGCTTCAAGCGGCGACAGTTGCTACGGAGGCTAATCTGAGTTCTGAGCTAAGGCGTGCTCTTGGACGGTCTGGTGCAAGTGTGATAGGTGTAAATATCGACCCTAAGTGCTATCGAGGATCCTTCTGACGGCGCGTGATAGGGATATCTGAGAGTCTTCCGCAGTCCGAATCCCACGTCGACCATAGACTGTACTGTTTTGCGTTTGCATGGGCTTTGTTTTCGACAAAACTGCGTGGAAGACGTAGCTCTCTATCCGAACATGCGTGTTGTTCTTTGGGTCGGTATCGTTGTTCAGCATCGAGTGGGTTATTCTGCGTTCACAGATGGTAGGAATGTTCCGGGTTTGTGATTCATCGAAGTCAGGGTAATACCCGAGCAAAATTTTGTTGAAATCATTAAAGCAGGAAATGGCGTCGTACAGCGGAAAACGCCTTGTAGAGAAGTATGGACGAAGGCGATAAAGTGCATCGCGTGATTGTTGTCAATGATTCCGAGTTTTTATGCAGTGGGTCTGGTGACGTTCGGTCGACCGACGTCAATCCTGTTGCGAGCGTAGATCTAAAACGATGGTCTGTGAATCAGGTTTTTTGGGGGAGGGCATGAGTGGTCCTATTGCCCTTGTAACTGGTGCCGGTAGCGGAGTGGGTCGTGCTACCGTTCTTACTCTATGTGCAAATGGTTACACGGTCTACCTAGCAGGGCGGCGTGCTGAACAGCTAGAAAGAACCGTATCGCAGGCTCAAAATTCGGAGCGGGCTATTGCTGTTCCTACTGACGTATCTGAGGCGGACTCGGTATCATCGCTTTTTAATCAAATAGGGAATTCGCATGGGCGGCTTGATTTGCTCTTCAATAACGCGGGTGCTAACACTCAAGCGGTTCCTGCTGACGAGTTGCCGGTCAATCAATGGAAGATGGTTATCGACATTAACTTAACTGGCACCTTTCTGTGTACACGGGAAGCAATGGCGTTAATGAAAAAACAACGGCCAAAGGGCGGCCGAATTATTAATAACGGCTCGGTTTCGGCACAGGTCCCAAGGCCTCATGCTTCCGCCTACACGGCTGCAAAATGGGGCGTCACCGGCCTTACTCGATCAACCAATCTTGATGGCCGTTCTTATGGTATTGCTTGTGGTCAGATTGATATAGGTAATGCAGCTACTGAAATGACTGAACGAATGAGCGATGGAGTGATGCAGCCAGATGGTTCTGTCCGGTCGGAGCCACGTATTAACGTACAACATGTGGCCGACGCTGTGCTCTACATGGCGTCTTTGCCATTGGATGCGAATGTTCCTTTCATTACGGTCATGGCTACTGGGATGCCGTTGTTTGGCCGGGGGTGACCATCGGTAGCATCGTGACGGCAATCGTTTTGGCCTGTCCGGGCTTTCCGCACGGCGGTTCATTTTGGTTTTATTGGGGATGGAGAGTTCCTAAATTAGTATTCAGTGAAATTTATGTGGGTGTTTTTCTCTTGACAAACGTTATGTTCAGTGATCTTGGCGGACTGCGTAAGTTTACTTAATTAATTAATATATAAAAATTTAAAATGATTAAATAACCAGTCGTGTTTAATGCTAAGGGCACTAATTCCGAGGAACTTTCTGTATTCTTATCAATCGAAGTGAATTAGAGATCGTAGGTAGTTGGCACTTTTAGAGGCAGCTTCTGCGGGGCCGGCAAGGCTTTTGAATGCTTGGTGCACTGTGACATATCCGTCGTAACCATTTTCAGATAAAACGTTTAAAATGGAATTAAAAGGCAGTCCTTGAGGATCCCAAATCGCAATGTGATCGAATTTGACCAACCCCCGGCACCAGGTGGGCATGAGCTCCGTTCCTCGTTTGTGGATCCGATGATTCTGTAGGTAGACGTTGAAGATGTGCGGCGCCAGTCGTCGAATGGTCTCGGGTCCGTAATCTTGTCCGCAGTGGTCGAGGTTAGCTGGTTCATAGATAATACCGAAGTTTGGGCGATTTACTTCCTTCAATACTTTGAGCGCAACGTCAATTTTTTCGAAGAGGCTTCGCGTGTGGCACTGATGGGCGAGGCGTAGGCCGCGTTCGGCTGCTTGGTCGGCCGCGCGTTGAGCGTGCTGAATGTCATCCTCTGATTTCATGCATATCCGTAGCAGGTCTGAGCCCAACGCTTCTGCCAAGTCAAGGTATGGCTCGATAGCGCGCAGCGCCTGCGGGCCGTGTTGATCATGATTTTCGGGGATTGGAAAATCACCTGTAACCATTGAGACGGACAGGCCAGCGGTATCGAGGGCATCAAAGTTCGTATAACCGCTAAGGCGGAAAACGAAGCGGTGTCGCAA
>CAZTZA010000013.1:11201-14335 GCA_964618015.1 uncultured Spirochaetaceae bacterium
TCAATTTGCGTGTGGATTCCAATCTGAGAGGCTCGCATACAGAGAGCAGCATAGCCGTTTGCTTCGCAGAGAGTTATAAGTTCTGAAATCGAAGCCGTAGAGTAACGTTTAGTATCCAACGCCTCTGTTATTCTAACTGAAAGTGATAGTTTCATTGCTTGCAGATAGCAGTGTCATCTCATAGTCGGTCGCGTCGGTATGCGTAGGCTTGTTCTAAGACGCGCAAGATAGTTCCCCAGCGACGGCTTCGAGTAGGGCCACGGTTGAATTCACGGGCTGCGCCGTATAATTGTAATGTCACTACTTCATCTTCCAGGCCGTCAGCTTGAGTCTCATAGAGAACGTCACCATTTGGTGATATCGCGAGGACGGTCCCAATATGATTGGCGACAACTCCGGTTAGTCCTTCGGTGGCAGAGCCTACGGCGTTACAGATTAGTACATAGGCGTTTGTGTCGATTGCGCGAGCTGCATGCAAGCGTTTCCATCCCGACTGCTGTAGTTCAATCATGCTACGGAGGAACTGTGTGTCAGGATTAGGAGGCCACTCGCCTCGTCTGGCGGCGTGTGGTGATAGAATGACATCAACATCGTGAAGTGCGTGGGCTAGAGATAGCTCTTGGAAGTTATTGTCGTAACAAATGGTGACTCCGAATGATAGGTCTCCGATGTCGAATCGCTCCACGGATTCGCCGCAGCCAAAGTAGACGTATTCGTCTTGAGACATATGTATCTTGCGCTGTTTGCCTAAAAAACATCCGCGATCAGCGACCACCATGGTGTTGTACACGACGTTGCCTGAAAGCTCTGCTATCCCTGCGACAAGACAGATGTCGTATTGTTTTGAAAGTTCTAATAGCTCATGGCTCATTGGGCCATCTGGAACTGGCTCAGCGTTCTGTGACATTAGGTCATGGGCGCCATGACCGGTGAGTTGCAGCTCTGGACAAAGGAGTAGGCGAGACCCGTCGGCTTCGGCACGGATACACGCCTCTCGAACTAGCTTAAGGTTTTGCGCGGTGTCAGTGAGTGTCGACCGTAGTGAAGCGGCGGTCACTTTGATCTCAGTCATGAGGGGATAATATCAGTTCAGCGGCCTATGGGTAGTCGTATTGGGAGAAGGTCGTTATATTACGCCTAGATATGAGTTCCGCGGCGCCGTATGACGGTGCAGATGGGTGGGGAGCGGATGACGTTCGGGCTCTTCGCGAGGCCGTAGCCCCGTACCGCAGCCCCTCGACGTTTCGCACCTGGTGGAATATTGCCAATTCTGTTGTGCCGTTCCTCTTCTGCATGGTCATGTCGGGGATTCTACTCCCCACGTCATATCTTCTGTGTTTGCCGTTCATGGTACTTTCTATTGGTTTTAGTGTTCGGACCTTTATCATCATGCATGACGCTGGTCATGGCACGTTGTTTCGTTCCCGCCGACTAAATGGCCTGGTGGGTCATGTAACGGGAGTTCTGACGCTGACTCCACTACGAGACTGGGCTCACAATCACGCCATGCATCACGCTACTTCTGGGGATCTCGACCGTCGCGTCGGAGGCGACATCGAGACAATGACCGTTTCCGAGTATCGCAATCTGTCAACGCGGTCGAGGTTATACTACCGCCTATATCGCAATCCGTGGATTCTAATGATACTGGGGTCGGTCTGGACATTCATGATAGACCACCGATTTCCGCGCAAGATTACCAAGGGACGTGGCCGGAGTTCTATATTGGTAACAAACTTGGGCGTGGCGGCGATGATCATGACAATGATACTACTCGGCGGTTGGCGCTACGTACTTCTTGTTTACCTGCCAATGTTTGGCACTGCTGGCATCGTTGGGATATGGCTGTTCTATATGCAACATCAGTTCGAGGATACCTATTGGCAACGTCACGAAGAATGGGATTATGTCGCGTCGGCCATGGACGGTGCATCCTATCTACGCCTTCCGTCGATAATTCAGTGGTTTTCTGGCAATATTGGCTTTCATCACATTCATCACCTGGATCCCAGGATTCCGTACTACCACCTGCCGGCATGCCACCGCTCGCATCCGCTTATGAATCGGGCGCCGGTGTTGACTGTTGGCGATACAATACGTTGCTTTCGTCACAATTTATACGATGAGGATCGTGGTGTTATGGTGAGTTTCAAGAGCTTAAGTACTAGTTCCGCGTGACTCGGTAGATCTACCGCGGAGATGGGTGCGCTGTTTCCTGAAAGCCCCCAGTCTTCCAATGGCGCCAATTGTAGTCTTGGCTACTGAGGTGTCCTCTTCAATTTATTTCTAAAGGGTAGATAGTCTACGAAGGATAGCAATGATTTGTGCCGGGTTTCTCTTATGACCTGCACCAATTCTCAACCATAGCTCTGATGTTTCTCGGAATGAATTCCGAAGGAGATGATTAGATTCTGTCATGTGCGGAGATTTCAGTAATCACTGGTTTGCTGATCCGTGATGAATTTAGATTGATTTTTGCGGCCATCCAACGATCAGCTGATGTCTTGTATCGCATTGACTTCTGCTTGACGTTAATCTTAGTGACAGGTATCTGTTCTTTTTGTCCGCGAGGAATCTGCCAGGAACTTCGGTACAGTAACAGAGGTGATCATCTTTAACACTTACATTCGGTGTCTGGAGGAGTTGGGTATACTTATCTTTCAGGTTCTCCTTCATATAGAGCTTGCTCTTTGCCTATGTAGAGTATCTGCTGAAGGCATCATCTGGAGGGAGCATGGCTGACAGTCAGTTACCTTTTACTCCGATTCTGGCACGATTGCCTTCACTGGTGCCGTTTGTGGGTCCTGAATCTTTGGAACGGCGTCAGGGGAGTCTGTTCCGTGCTCGCCTGGGAGCTAACGAGAGTGCCTTCGGAATTTCTCCTGTTGCGCGCTCAGCCGGACTTGCTGCTCTGGACCGGATTCCCTTGTACGCTGACCCGGAGAACCATGAATTGAGGGCGGCATTAGCAGCAGAACATGGAGTAGCCGACAAGAACATATCCGTTGCCGCCGGGATCGACGATTTACTGGGTCTTGCCGTGCGTGCTTTTGCTGCGGAGCGTTCGGCTGTGATGACTGCTGGTTCGTATCCGCCTTTTGCCTTCCATGTTGCTGGCTATGGAGCTCGGCTTT
>CAZTZA010000013.1:14345-26898 GCA_964618015.1 uncultured Spirochaetaceae bacterium
ATTAGGGTTCCTTACCTGGAAGACCGAGTTGACCTGAATGCTCTTCTGGAGGCTGCTATCGCCAGGCGAGCAACGCTACTCTATGTGGCTAACCCTGATAATCCAGCCGGGACATGGCGTGAGGCTGCTGACGTTCTTCGGTTGATCGACCGTCTGCCTACTGAAATAGTGCTTTTGTTGGATGAGGCATACGCCGAGTTCTCGCCGTCAGTAGCGATTCCGTCAGGAGGAGTGCTTGCTCCAAACGTAATCCGGTTGAGGACCTTTTCAAAGGCGCATGGTATGGCTGGTGGTCGTGTTGGGTACGCGATCTGCAGTGAGGAGGTGTCGCAGGGATTCGAAAAAATTCGGAACCACTACGGGATGAATCGAGTTGCACAAGAGATGGCGTTAGCTTCGCTCACAGACCCTGATTTTATTTCTGGCGTCGTCGAACAGGTAAGTATTGGCAGACTGGAGTACACCAAAATTGCCTCAAATCATGGGTTAACCGTACTGCCATCTGGGACCAATTTCGTGAATTTTGACCTTGGCTTTAAGGAGCGTGCTGACGCCTTTCTTGATGCGTTGATCCAGCACCGTGTTTTCGTGCGCAAGGCCACGCAACCCCCTCTTAATCGTACGGTACGGATTTCCGTGGGTCATCCAGATGAGAGGTTGGTTCTATCTGAAGTGCTGGGCCTGGCGATAGATGACGCCGATAGAGAATTAAGATAGGTATACAGGTTAGTACGGCTGCAGCCGCAGACCATATCGCGTCACAACCATTCTGTAGTAGTGACATTTTTGTGTTTAAGAAAAAGGGTTGCTTCGAGAAGATCGCCTGTGTAAGGCGATGTATGTACAGTTGCAGCTATGCGTTCAGGATCCAATATCCGTTTTACTTGAGATCTTTACTCAAGATTACCGAAGGGTTGAACGAATAGGCCGCTCTGTAATTTAGGATCGATCCAAGTGCTTTTTAGTGGCATGACATTGCCTATATCAGCGACTTCCAACATCTGATTTACCGTAGGCGGCAAGGTCGAAAACCCCGCGGCCGCGTCTTCATTATCGACTAGTCGTTCTATCTTTTTGATGCTGTCGCGGCCACCTATTGGGATAAAACGGGTATCGTTGCGGGGGTCCAGTACTCCGAGGATGGGGCCCAGGACGAGTTGTTGTAAGAGTTCAGTGTCAAATAGTGTTGCTTCCGGGGTGGTGGGGTCTTGTTGCGTCCGGAGAAACTTGGTGTTGTAATTCAGGTTGAGTTGGTACCAGCCGCTCGGTAATCGTACGGTAACGTAACCAGATTGCTTGGGGATAGGATCAGGTGCTTGAGTTAATTCCCCAATGTTAGATAGTTGCTGTAGAAAGTCTTCTTGCGTCAGTCCGGCCAGGTCAGATATTGCCCGATTGTAAGCCAAGATGCGTAGCTCGTCGGCAGGAAATAAAACTGCCGGGAAGTGGCTTGGGGCCTCCCCGGTTGAGGCCAAGCGAGACGCTGCAGATGACCGATGATGACCGTCAGCAATGTACAGATGCGGAATGGTCGCAAATGCGGTTATCAGTTGGGCAGGATCCGTCACCCTCCAGACCATGTGGCGTACGTCATCCTCATCAGTAACTGTTATCAGGGGATCGCAGTTTGATTCGTGGCGAAGCAGGTCGTGTATATGTGAGTTTGACCGATAGGTGAGTAGTACCGGTTCCGGGTGTGAGTGTAGATCTCGCATGTAGCCCATTCATTAATAAAAATGCTCGGCTCGAGTATTCTCGTGCGTTCGGATCAGGCCGGCATCATAGTCAGCCGCACGCACGCATGCAGTTAAGCCAGTCTGGCAGTGTGCGTCATCTTCCATTCGATAAACGTAGAGCGCTGGCTGTCGCTCCCGCACCAGAACTCCTTGTTCCTGCAGGCGGGTCAGATTTTCACGACCATTCTTGTATACCTTCGGGTCATGGGCATCAATGCTGGCCGGAAAATCTGCTTCTGCGCGTATCACGCGTATGAAGTGGCGAGGATCTCTGCGTGCCAGCACAATAGCCTCCTCGTATGTAGGTACGTCAAAAGGTGGAGATATTACCGCTTGTGCTTGGTTGGGATCTGGCCTCCACGGTCGGAACGGGGTGATTATCATGGCCCTGTCGGCAATGATGCCCAATTAAAGGGCAGGAGGAAAGGGTGGTTTTGTTAAAATGAATAAAATAGAGACTGTGAGAGCAGTGTTTCTGGTTCTTGAGGGTAAATTATTTATTGATGTATCAGTGAAAGTCTCGACTCTTGAGTGGAAGCGGTTGATCTGTGTGAGGTAGTGGATCTCCGGGGTGGTCGGTGACGGCTTGTAAGGGGAGGGGTGCTTCCCAGAACCGGTCCGCGACGATCTGTGTTACGTCATAGCGTGCCTGGATTTTACCGCTTACCCCTACGAATGACGCGGTCGTAATGATCGGACGATAGTGTTGGAATACCTTAGGCCGTACCATCACATTGACAAACCCTGTCTCGTCTTCAAGTGTCATGAAGACCATTCCTGAGGCGGTGATAGGCTTTTGCCTGCAGATTACTATCCCGGCGTAGGAGGCTCTCTTGCCATCTGTTAAAGCCGATATCTGCTCTGCGTTTAATAGGTTTAAGTCTGTAAGCTGACGCCGCAATGGCCCCAGAGGATGACCGCGGGGACTCATGCTAGTTGCTGAATAGTCCCAAGCTATAGTGTCAAACTGGTCTAGGGGGGGGAAACTGAGTGATAGTTCCGGGGTATCGATATTTAGAGATTTATCAGAATTACAGCTTCGGCCAGAGTTCTGAATGCCCATCACTCGCCACAGATTGTTCCGACGTTGGCCATCGCCATTTTTCATATCGGTCGAGTCAATAGTTTTTGAGGTGGTTAGTTCAATGTTTAATGAGTTCAAGGCTCCGGAGTTAGCTAGACCTTTCAGAGCATTTTGGGGTAGTGGGGCAATTGTCTGAGGACAGTATTCTTTGGCCATGTTTTTTTTCCGTCCTGACTTGGCTTGGAGATTTGCCTCAGTGGCTCGATACTCCCTCAGACGGTCGACCATGTTCTCAACCGTAGTGAACGGTTGTTCCGATCGTGTGGCTATGAGTGTAACGGCATCTTCAATTGCTAAGCCTTTTACTAAGCGCAGTCCTATGCGAATAGCGAAGCGTTCTCTCGTTGTTGGCTCCAGAGTGCAGAACCATTGACTTCTATTCACGTCTACGGGGCGCATTTCAATCCCGTGGCGCCGAGCGTCGTCTACAATTGTCGCTGGGGTGTAGAATCCCATTGGCCAAGCATTAAGTAGTCCTGCCGTGAACGCGTCGTGATAATGGCATTTGAGCCAAGCTGTTAGGTATGACACAAGCGCAAAGCTGGCAGCGTGAGACTCCGGGAATCCATACTCGCTAAAACCTCGGATCTGATTAAATATTCGCTCAGCAAATTCGTGTGAGATTCCTTTTGCCTCCATGCGCGATATCAATTTCTTGGAGTGTTTTTCGATGGAGTCACTGCGACGCCATGCTGCCATGTCGCGGCGTAATTGATCGGCCTCTCCTGGAGTGTAGTTGGCGGCGATCATTGCCAGTTGCATTACCTGTTCTTGAAATAGTGGAATTCCGAGAGTCTTGGAGAGCACGGCATGTAAGTCGGGATGGGGATACTCGATAGGCTCTTCGCCATTGCGACGTCGCAAGTAGGGATGGACCATGCCACCAGTGATCGGTCCGGGGCGAATAATCGCTATCTCGATTACTAAGTCGTAGAAGGTTTTTGGCTTCATGCGAGGTAGCATCGCCATTTGCGATCGGCTTTCAAGCTGGAAAACTCCGATCGTATCGCCGGAGCTGATCATGGTGAACACATCCTGGTCTTCGGGCGGAACTGTAGCCATGGTGTATGAGCGTCCGTAATGTCGGCGAATGAGTTCAAACGCTGTGTCTATGTGCGTTAGGGCGCCAAGTCCTAGAAGGTCCACCTTGAATAAGCCCAGAGCTTCCACGTCATGTTTGTCCCATTGTATTACGGTACGTCGCTCCATGGTGGCGTTTTCTATCGGGACTAGGTGGGAAATTGGATCACTGCCGAGCAGAAATCCTCCTGAGTGAATCGATAGATGTCTCGGAGAACCGATTAATTGCTCAGCAAGAGTGATTAATAATCTATGGACAGGGGAATGTGGATCGAGTCCTGCCTGTCGAAGAGAGTTCATGAGATCTGTCGGAAAATCATTATCGTGATGATGCATGAGACGTGTTACCCGATTTATGGATGTAGCTGGTAAGTCCAGGGTTCTGCCTACGTCTCGGATTGCAGACTTTGCTCGGTAGCGGATTACATTGGCAATCATGGCAGCATGATCTCTTCCGTACTTCCTGTAGACGAATTGGATGACTTCCTCGCGACGTCGGTGGCTAATGTCTAAGTCTATGTCGGGGGGCTCTGCTCGCTCTTTGGATAGAAAGCGCTCAAAGAGTAAGTGCATGCGCACTGGATCGATGGCAGTAATTCCTAAGCAGTAGCACACGGCGGAGTTAGCTGCTGAGCCACGTCCTTGGCACAAAATCTTTCGATTGCGGCAAAATAATACTATTTCATACATCGTGATGAAGTATCCGCAATAGTCGAGTTCATCGATGACCCTTAGTTCTTTGTTGAGCTGCTTGGCAACATCCATTGGTACAGTCTCGCCGTAGCGCTTGCGTGCGCCGGAGAAGACGAGACGTCTTAGCCACTCAAAGGACGTGTATCCTGACGGTAACTGTTCAGAGGGGTAGCGATAACGAAGTTCGGATAGAGAGAAGGGGCAGCGTTCTGCTATCTCGTGCGTCGCGGCTAATAATTCGGGGCGATCGGAAAATAGGGAGTAGAAATCCTCGGGCGACTTTAGGGTATGTTCTTTGTTGGGGTGTAGTAGCGTACCTGCTTCGTGCAGTGTAGTGCGGTGACGGATGCAGGTGACGACATCCTGCAGGGGGCGATGGCTATGATGGTGGTAGAGTACCTCGGTGGCGGCGGCGAGAGGAATATCAAAATTCCGGCAGAGAGTTGTTAGCCGACGTTCTATTCGCTGGTCATCAGGAAGACGATGGCGTGTGACTAGTCCATAGAGCCGAGAGTTAAAGGATTCACGGAGCTGAGCAGCACGATGACGCCAGTGATCGTTGCCTGCCTTGTATAGTAGGTGTCGACGACCTGCCCATAGTGCGATTAGTCCGGGTGCGTAATGGCATACCTCCTGCCAGCTGACCCGACATTCGCCTTTAGGGCAACGCAGGCGTCCGTCGGAGATCAGGCGACACAGGTTAGCGTATCCTGATTTAGTCTGAGCGATTAATAACAGAGATCCTGTAACGGCAGAAGAATCTTCTGGGTCGTCGGATACGGTCAGCTGAGATCCAACGATGAGGCGTGGCGTCTTAGCTCTGATCGCCTCCATGTGAGCTCGCACTATCCCGTGAAGTCCGTTACGGTCAGATAGGACTAGTGCGGGAATCGCGAGCTGTCGACAGCTCTTTACCAAATCCTCTGGGTGACTGACTCCTTCCAAGAATGAGAAGTTGCTCTTGCACCACAGGGGTACATAGCTGGGTATGGGATGAGGCGTGAAGATGCTCATTCTATCCATCCCTGTAAGTACCAGCGGCTGGTGATGCGGTCGTGGTAGACCCATTCTATTGCACCTTTGCGAGATTCGATGAAGTAATAGGCTCGATCAGTGCCTTCTGACAAATTAGCCCCCCGGCTGTGCCACCATTCGCTTGAGATCAAAAACGGTCCATTTCGGGCCTCTCTCGGCGGTGGTATTGCGATTGGCTCCTTGAGTACTCGTCGTACCAGACATTTTATTGGAGGAGGTGTGTCAGATTTTCGCAGTGACTTTGCTTGTGGCGTCAAGGGATCGTTTACTGTCTTCCAGAGAAATTGATCCTCAGGCAGATGCTCTTTTAGGACTACGGCATGTGCTACGGCCTGGTTGCCAAACTTAGCGCGTATGTGTGATAGCGCTTCCGACCCGGCAGCAATGTCTCGCTGTTTCCGTGATCGGAATAACGACTCTTGAGGAGTGTGTGTCGGCACGTGCTCAGCATCAAGGTCCAGTCCTTCGACTCCAGAACCCAGGTCTATCGAGCGTAGTCTAAGAGATAGGAGATTAAGCAGTCTCTTCTGATCGTTAGTGGCAGTTGCAGGCTGGAGTATCTCCTGACGGTGGGATCCATCCTCTAGCGATAGCTTTAGGCTTAGCTGCTTGACTGATCGATCCTCTGTTCGTAAGCGGTCAAGTAGAGCGACGAGCATCATCTCGGCGTACTGACTTAAGCGTTCAGAATTGATCTCCGCATAAGGGAGCTGAATATGATTTGGAAACTGATCTTCCTTGGTATTGTTCTGAATCGGTAGGCACAGGTCATCGTGGAGGTTGCTGTGTAGCAGCGCTAATTCGTTTCCGAAGCGCTGCAGTAGTTCATCCTGGGGAAGTCTCAAAAAGTCGCTAACCGTAGTGATGCATAGATTTTTCAACAAGATACTCGTATCAGGAGGCATCGGGAGTAGTTCTATCGGAGTACGTAAGGCAGAGGTGCGCTCTGCTGAGAAATCAGGCACTACCAGATAATCTTGTCGGGTGTTTCTTGCCAGCAAATAGGTGCCGAATCTTGTGAATCCGACGACCACTTTCGCATTGAACTGATCAGCATGAAGCCGGTGACGAATAGTTCGAGCTAACGAATATAGTGACTGATAGTGTCTCTGTAGACCGGACACGTCCAGCCAGAAAATCCCGTGCTCCGCGCAGATGGACGTAGGGCCACCTCCCAGTGCTTTGTCCGTAGTTGATCCTTCGACTGATGGGCTGATGGACAGCAGGCGATTGATAATTATCTGTTCCCCATCTGTTATCTCTTGTGGGCTAAAGGTGATGGCCTGTAGATGAGTGACTAAAGAGAGAGCTGTGGCATAGCGCATTCCAGATCGCACTCCAGCCGTGCGGGCATTCTGGTTTGCTGCTACCACGGTACCAGGAGGTCTGTCTTTGCTGACTACTGCTGCAGGCTGGTTGTTCCAATCTGGGTGCCGCTGGAGCAGCAGCTGCAGTACCAGCGGGCTGGCGTCAACACACGCCGTGTGGCGCACAGTAGGTGGTAGTCAGAGATTGCCCGGGGCTCCTCTGGCGGTCTTTGGTCACGTGGATGTCATAGCGGAAGTGATCAGGGATCAGTGTGGCATGGCGTGTTCCTACGCCACGGATTGAGACCATCGATCCTAGCTCGATTCCGGGAAAGGTGAGACACAGAAGAGCAGTGTGGTTCTGTCGCGCCAGGCGTGCTAAGCGCCATAGAACAGAGGTCGAAATACTCATGCCAACGTTCAATTCCATTAGAATCAAGCCAAAGGCGCCGGATCGGATTAGGTGCTCAACGGCAGTGATTACGGCTCGTAGGTCGTGGACTTGAATAACTGGTAGCGCTGATAGATCGACTCCGGTTCTTGCTGCATCAGGAGGAAAAAAGGTGTTATGACGGTTGGTAACCCAGGCGGTGGGCTCTAGTAAGTTTTGGAAGTCACAAATGATTGAGCAAGCTATGGTCAGATGGACTCCTTGAGGATCTGATCGGAGTTCGCATAGACGGCCAGTCAGGTCTGAGGGCTCCCAGGTGGCAGCCTGATTCTTTTCGTGTCCTTTTTCTGGAGATGGATATGCTTTCAGTTCGGCGGCTCGTAGCATCTGGTGCCGATAGTCGGGAGGAAGCGTGTCACGCATAGCTCTTCATGGAATGAGTTTTATTTGGATAATCGGCACCGTTCAGGTAGCGGCGGACTTCGACTACTTTGCCTATAATCTGTACCGCATTCGGGTCTGGTACTATGGGGTCGAACGCTGGGTTGGCTGGATGCAGCTCAATTTTTCCAGTGCGTAGTTTAAGCCTTTTTACCGTTGCTTCATCATCTACGAGGGCAACGACAATGTCCCCCGAACGAGCTTCGGGTTGTCGGTGCACGACGACTATATCTCCTGACAGGATTGCGGCATCACGCATGCTATCTCCGCGAACGCGAAGAGCAAATAGATCGCTGCGATCTGATGTTGATTGTACCGGTAAGAACCCTTCTGGGTCTTCAATTGCAGTGGTTAAAGCGCCTGCTTGCACGTGACCAATCAAAGGTATTAGTAGGGCGGGGTGAGTGGAGCGTGCCGGCAGACGATAGCCGCGTGCTTTGCCGGGGTCCTTGTCTAAGAGTCCGTCACGCACCAAAGCTTCTAGGTACTGTCGAGCTGACTGCACGGCGCGGAACCCAAAATGTTGCTGTACCTCGCGAGTCGTCGGTGGCGATCCGGATAGGATTCGATCGCGTACAAATATGAAGATGTGGCGTTTGCGGTGATTGGGACGCGAAGTCGAGGCGTTGCGGTGCATAATCTGAATAGTAGACATATGTCTTCTTTTGTCAAGTCATATGTCTGTCAGCAGGGCACATTGATCCACGACCGTGTCGATGACCATCGAGGAAGCGCACGGCAAGCGCGCTATACACGGAGATCGTGATGGCAATTTTTGAGTCAGTACGTGTTAGGAATGTGGTGAAAATGCCATTGGATACGCGTGATTCTCCGATGGAAGCGATGGTTGCCGACGGCACTATGGTCGATCATGGAACAAGGGCGCTATGACATTCGAGTGCCTTTCCCAGGCCAAGAGAAGTAATATTTTCTATGCATAGGACGGTTGGACCACTCTCTGTCAGGGTGTCTGCGATCGTGACGCCTGTTCTGAGCTGAAAGCATTCTGCTCTTATCCGGAGGGGATGTTCCTTCGGGGGCTATGGTCGGCCATAGAGTTGTTCAAGTTGCTGTTGGTTCCATCGTTGGTTGGTTATTCTTCCGCAGGTCATCAGCAACCTTTGACAAGATCAGCAGCGAAGATCCGATGCCAACTGCCGAGATTGCGAATACTATCCCATAGGCGATTGCCGGTTTGCTGGTAAACTGCATAGCGACATCGCGCAGCGCGCCGCCAGCTCCGGTCCCAATCCCTCGGAAAACTAGCTGTGCGATGGTCCACAGGCCGAGCTGCAATCCTGATTCCTGATCGGTGGTCATGGCTGCTATTAGCGATAGGCCTGCGAAGGTGTAGACGCCAAAACCTGCGCCAAAAGCAATAAGTGCTGGCCACATTAGGCTGCTAATGTTGGTGAATGCGGTTATTGCGAGCAGTGCCATGCCTATTGCCATGACGCAGAGGCCGGCACCGGCGGTACCGGTTTGGCGTTCTGGAGGATGATTCCGCCAGAGAGCCATGCTTAGTACCAGCATCAGTAGAGTAGGCGTCAGCCATAACGCGTTGAGTCTGGTGGTCTGTCCCAGATTGAGAAGAAGAACCTCTGCGCCGAACGGCTCCAGTATAGCCTCCTGCAGCCATGCGGACGCAGCGGCTAATGACAGAAACAGGAAAAAGCGAACCATGCGTCGATCCTTGATAAGTGTTCGAATTCTCTTCCTGATTGAGCGTAAATCCGGCTGCCTTCGTGATCCGTAGTGAATTAATTCCTTCTGGATTCGGCGTTCAACGCCGAGTATTGATAGTAGCCAGAATAGTCCTCCCAGTGCTGTTGTCAGGCCTACTAGGCGCCAGAACAAGCCTATTTCATAGTTTTCCATGAGTAGACCAAAGGCCAGTGCTGCTATAGGGAAACAGGCAAGGAGCACTGTTTGTACCATGGCAATTGCCAGGCCACGCTTCTCGGGTGGTGCGGAATCGCGTACAAGTGATAGGAAGGGACTTCCGGAGACCAGTCCACCTACGCCGTATAACAGGAAGCCCGCGGCCACCATCAGCCAGCCGGAGAGCATTTTCCCTCGGCTGAACCAAGATAGGCTTATGCCCATCATGGATAGGCCTGCCATGATAAGAGCACGTCCGGACCAGATATAACGAGTGCGTCCGTGCGGTTTGCCTGCGGAGTTGTCGCTTTTTGCGCCCGCCCATAAGCTGATGGGGGACAGCAAGTACCGTAAACCCAACAGCAGTGCTACTGGCCAGGCAAGAAAGCCAAAGTGGGTGATAAGGATGCGGTTGAGAATGCTGGACACTAGCACGTCACTCATTGCTGAGCCGATGTGGAAGCTTCCTAAAAGTAGTGTGCGTGCAGTATTGAATTGGCGACGTTGTATTGCTGGTTCTATATGATCCATCGGTATTGGTCGTTAAAAGTCAATATCGAAGGTCGCGTGTTCGACCTCTGACGCCGTTCTTTATGATGTAATTGAGATTAAGACCTTACCATGCTCTTATCATATCAATGAAGGTTTGTTAAGTCATTATATGTATATTTAGGAGATCAAGGAGTAGATAGCGTAATATTACATTTGGAAATGGTCTTTTGGGATAGGTTGTTGGGACTGGTCGGATTCATGCGATGGTATCCGAGCACACCTTTGCGACGCTCTTTGAACAGTATGTTAGGAAAAGTATGGAGAAGCGGGTTGAGTACTTGCCGAATACCAGTGTGGTGCAATTGACTCAGCAGAACTTAGTAAAGCATTCACAGATATCTGACTTTTTCATAATGCATTAGAGAGGATGATGAGGGGCATCACCGTTGTACCTCGCAGTGTGGTGAGGTTGCGGTTGCGTGCTTTGGCAAGCTGTAGTTTAAGAACGACAGAGAGATTCAAATAGGCTGTCTCCTCACTGCTGTTGCCTTGGAACATCCTAGAATGACGTGAAATGATCGGTGGGGATCTGTGTCCAGGGACATCTTTGGGTTGTGTAGTAGTATCTGCCTATATGGCTGCACTCACTATTGCCACTTGTCAGTTCGTTATTGAGCCGAATATTCAGTCCAACCTTGAGACGATCGGTCGGTTGCTCCGTTCAGCCAAACGCCGTGGTGCCCGGCTTGTGCATTTTTCTGAGGCCTGTGTCTCTGGCTACCTAGGGGCTGAGATTAGCACCGTGGATGAACTTGGTTGGAAGACTCTGCGCGAAGGGATGGAATCGATCATACAACTATCCGCTGAGTTGGAGCTCTGGGTAGTGGTCGGTTGCAACCATCGCCTCTCAGGCGTTCACCGGCCACATAACTCACTATACGTGATTGATCCTCAGGGAAGAATGGTCGACCGTTACGATAAAAGATTCTGTACCGGTGCCGACGGTGACGATCAAGACTTGAAATACTATAGCCCGGGGAGTGTTTTCACTACCTTCGATGTCGATGACGTACGTTGTGGGTTGTTGATATGCCATGATTATCGCTACCCGGAACTATTCCGTGAATACAAGCGGCGTGGTGTCCAGCTCATGTTGGTCTCGTTCCATAACGCCGGCATGGCCCAGGAATACGACGTTCATTATCGGATGTCGGTACCAGTCACGCTACAAGCGGCAGCAGCTAGCAACTTCTTCGCTGTAAGTGCTAGCAACAGCGCTCGTTGTTATGCATGGCCAAGTTTCGTGGTCAACCAGGAAGGGTGGATAGTCAACCGTGCTCCTCGCCATCGAGCTTCAGTTTTGATCAGTGAGATAGATACAGATCCCATTCTTTACGATGCGAGCAAGTTTTGGCGTTCGCGTGCCTTGGCTGGCATATATAATTCTGGGGAGGTGATCAAAGATCGACGTTCGGACGTCAGAATCGAGCTGTGAAAAGCTTCCGGGAGGGTCTTTTGAGACGTCAATCCCAGGCTGCCATCTCAGTGCGTAGATCTATAGGGATACCTTCAGCATAGGAACGCAGGGCGTTGTCTATATGGGCGGTAGTCCTGGCTCCGAATAGCGTGCTGCTTACCGACTGATTTGCTAATACCCATGAGGCAGCCAAGTAAACCATTGACTCTCCAATGGATGTAGCCTTTGCACGTAGTTTTTCTACAACGCGAAAGTTTCGCTCCGAGAAATAAACATCGCAGTGACCAGGTATCACGTGGAAACGAGTTCGGTCTGGCAGTAATCCTCGATCGTTCGTGTATTTTCCCGACAGGAAGCCCGCGCCAAGCGGGCTGTAGGCGAGGAACGCTATTTCTTCTTCCTTGCATAACAGCATGCTGTCATGCTCTTCCTCCGGACGAGCTAGGTTATAGATATTCTCGACTATTTCGAATCGGGCGTAATTCTTTTCAGAACTAAGAGATAAGGCCTTTCGAAGCTGTGTTCCGGTGAAGTTGGAGCATCCTATCGCTTGAGCTCGTCCTCTACTTACCTCCTGGTTGAGCGCATCTAATGTCTCGTCCAGTGGTACTTGATCGTCATAGCTATGGACCATATAGATAGGAACCGAGTCGAGCTGCAGTCGCTCTAAGCTGGCGGTCAAGGCGTTTTCGATGTTATCGGGAGCACTACCGGTCGATACCTTAGTAAGTATTGTTACTGAGTCAGCTATGCCACGGTCCTTGAGCCAGGTGCCAAGGATCCGTTCAGAGCTAGATTTCTCGCCGGAAGTCTCTCGAACGTCTTCAACCCCCATTTCGTTTCGCCGGTAAGAACGGGCGTTACCGCCTCCATAGGATTCGGCGGTATCTATCAAAGACATCCCGTTTTCAATGGCGTAGTCAAGGATTTGACGTG
>CAZTZA010000013.1:26908-35138 GCA_964618015.1 uncultured Spirochaetaceae bacterium
GGGGTGACTGTTCCATCATTCTTCCTTTCAGTGCACGGTAGCATGACTTGGCATGAGTTGGCTGGTTGTTTTGGTATATTCGGCGCTACTGATTGTCATCACTTTAGTTCCCTGGAGTGTAACCGATGGTGTAAGCCAAGCTGACTTTTTGATGCATTTTGCGGCCTGGGCTGTGTTATCGTTTTTGACTTCAATTGCTGTAAGAGGGAGAGATCGTTCTCCTATCCGAATAGCAGCATCAGCATCAATTGGGGCGATTGTTTTTGGGGTTCTAATCGAGATTTTGCAACCACTTACCGGTCGAACGGCGGATGTTGCCGATCTGGCAGCGGACGCTATTGGAGCAATCGCAGGGGCGGTTCTTGGATCAGCGGCTATGTGGTTCAAACGTTTTCCAGCAGACCAGTCGGATGACTCGGAATGATTACTGTGATAGGAGGCACTTGGAGCATCGCTCTGGAAATTCGATCCTTTATAGTCTGCAATCAAGGAGTTTATCGATAGGGTTGGTAGATCGGTTGGTCCTATGTAGGGGGTTGCGCTGAGCCCTACAGATGATTAGCGTTTGCCATATTAAGGGAACACGTACTAGGGTTATTGTTAATAACGGAGGTACAATGCAGTGCCTCTAGATACGAGCTATTCTAAGGAGGTCGAGCATGGCTGGTGAGGTTCTGATAGTCGCATCAAAGGTGAAGGCTTATATTAAGTCTTCAGCAGGATTTAATACGTCCGCCACGGCTATCGACGCACTGTCGGATAAGGTCAAGGCAGTATGTGACGCGGCGATCGAAGCGGCTCAGAAGGATCGACGCAAAACAGTGAAGGATCGCGACATTTCGTAGGAGTCGCCTAAGAATCGATTTGCGGCTGGTCAACGGGTCAGCCGTAAATCTTTTCAAGGGAATCGCTTCTACAGAGAAGAGGCGTACGCCTGAACTTATGGGGAAGCAGCTTGACGGTCCGCGGGCCTGTCGTCCGGAGGAACGCTCGGAATTATTAGCACTAATTAATTTGGTGTTCCGGGTGTCTGGCGGAAGGCAACCGTCGGTAGAACGTGATTACCCCCACATCTATCGCCGGGAGAATCTGTCCAATGTTCGCGTGATTCGTATTGACGGCGGTTTAAGGGCCTCGGAAGGAACGTTGCCGCAGCGGATTGCTACCGATAACGAGCCGCTAGATACAGTCGGCGTCAATTGCACAACTACTCACCCAAATTGGCGAAACAGGGGACTCGGTGCTCTGTTGATGCGGGATATCGAGGATCAGGCCCGTATTAAAGAACGTGATCTGGTGCATCTGTCTGCAGGCGTTCCCGAATGGTATCGGCGATTCGGTTTTGAAGATGGCGGTTGCATCTACACATACAGACTGAATCGCGGCAACGTGGATCTGCTGCCATTCCTTGGTGATTTGGAAGTGCGAACGGGACTTGAGCGCTACGTTGATGAGATACATCGTATACATAGCGCTGAGGGTGTGGGGACTTGCCGCACTAAGGAGGATGTGCCGATCATTTTAGGTCGTGATGCGTCTGAGATATTCGTGGGTATACAGGGAGGTCACGTGAAGGCGTACGCGGTCGATAACCTAAGGAAAAGGTTAGTAAAAGAGCATGGTGGCCCTCCAGAGTTGGTGGCCGCGCTTTTTCGAGCTGTCTATGACTACGTGGATTCAGTGAATGATGGACGATCAACGACTGCCCGCAATTTCGAGGATCGTGTTGAACTGGTTAGTGATCTGCGGGTGGAAGTAACTCCTCAGCAGACGGCCGTCATCCAATTATTCAATAGAATAGGAGTGCCCGTTAATGTCGAGCCGTGGCATATGCTTCAAGTTATTGATCCGGTAGCTATTTTGCGCAAGCTAGGAGTGAAGGGCGTGGACCTTGTGTCACGGGGTAAGGAGTTTGTTCTGAAGAGCTCAGACAAAAGAGACATTGTGCTTAATCGACGAATGCTTGTTAAAGCATTGTTCGGTCCAGAGAAAATTTCCGTCAATGCCATGGTAGATGGGCTACCGTTCTTGTTATCTACTCCTAGCACGGACCATGTCTAGAACGCCTGGAAGAATTTTCGAGCATCAACAAGACCGTCTTCCCGTCTCCCTGATTCTTGATGATTGCGCACCGATTAATGCTGCCTACTTCATGCATCCTGAGCAGGAGCATGTTCTGTCGATTCCAAACTCGTTCACAGAGGAGTTTGCATCGGTGTGTGAATCGTATGGCGTTGCAGGAAAGTACTCAGTTTTGCCGATGCCATCTGGTGCTGGGCGCATCGATCGAAGCCTTAGCTACGTAGCATCAGCTGATCTGGAGAGTTTTCTTGAAATTATCCGATCTCGTATTGCTGTACGATTCGACATCACCGCTGAGATTCTTACTCATTTGGCTGCGTATGACATAGACAACGACCGATTACTTCATCGTTACGAAGACGAATGGATTGCTACGGCAAGTGTAGCTGAGATGGTGCGATATATCAGTCTTGCTCTTACCATCCTAAACAATGTCGGGTTGCCGGCTAACGGTATCACTTCTTGCTGGCGGGCTGGGATGAGTAAGGAAGAACAGTTCGCCCGCGCCATTGGTGAAGC
This sequence comes from uncultured Spirochaetaceae bacterium, assembly GCA_964618015.1. GTDB lineage: Bacteria > Spirochaetota > Spirochaetia > SZUA-6 > Bin103 > CATQHW01. Next base: position 29,510 of record CAZTZA010000013.1, read on the forward strand.
GCAATACGAAGTGAATAATCTTACCTTTACCTGGTACTTCATGCACATGGATGTTCGCGTACGTCCTCGTGATCCCTTTATAGCCTGGGAGGACCCGGAACGTGGGATCAAGGTAGTGTCTCAACCGTGCAGCGTGGATGATCTTTTTGGTCATCAGCCTCAGAAGATTGACCAGCTGATTAGTTCCGACGGCACCACAGGCCGCATACCCGAACTAATCGCAGCAGATATCCCCGTGGTAATATTGACCCATTGGCAATCGTTGTTCAGTAACGGATCAGCTGCGGGGCTACGCGCACTAGACGAAGTTCTGAGCAGAATACAACGTCATTACGGCCAACGGCTGATATGGCAGCGATGCAGTGAAATCTCCAGGTCGGCACTATACCCAAGCAAGAAAAAAAAGGCGTGCTGAAATCCTTCAGCACGCCGTAACGTTAGTACCGAGATGTGTTCAGGAGGCAGGCAAGAATATTTTCCACTACCATGCCGCCTGGCGAACGCAATAGAACTGTTTTACCAGCGCCTGCGTCCACCGCCGCCGCCGCCGCCGCCGCCGCCGCCGCCGCCGCCACCGCCACCGCGGCCGCCCCGCGCACTGCGGGCCTCTTCAACGCTCAGATAGCGACCGTCGAGCTCAGCGCCGTTTAATCCGCGTACTGCGGCCGCGGCTTCCTCGTCAGAACCCATTTCTACGAATCCAAATCCTCGGGAACTACCAGAATAGCGATCTTGCACAACTTCTGCTGATTCAACTTTGCCATGTTGCGCAAATAGCTGAACCAACGTCTCGTCGGTTGCGCTAAATGGCAGTCCGCCGATGTATAGTCTCTTTCCCATCGTGATTAGAAGACTATCAAGCTTATTCCTCTATGGCAACAGGGATGTTTATGAGAGATGATCTGACTTCTCGTTTAGGTGAGCGATGTGTTCAGCTGCTAGGAGATAGCCGGATCCAGCAGCCAGCTCGGATACCTGTTCAGGCGTGGATGCACCTATTACAGGTGCAGTAATGCCAGGTTTTCCCTTGAGCCAAGCCAGGGCTGTCTGTGCCGGTGTTTTTCGGTCATGGGCGGCAATTTTAGCAATTTCTCCGACTAAGGTGGCTGCACGTAATTGGTCTATGTCGTAGCCGTTTGGGCCGCTGAGCCATCGTTCGCTAGGAATAGACTGACCGAGAAAGCGGCCAGTGAGAATGCCGCATCCCAAGGTGCGGTAAGGTAGCACGCCTACTCCCATCGTGAGGGCTGCATCAGCGATGTCCTGTTCAAAATTTCGACGGGCTAGCAGGCTATAGTGGGTCTGTACTGTTACGTAAGAAGTTAGGCGTAGTCTATCGCTAATCCCCTTCGCGTAAGCTATACGCCATGCCGGAAAGTTAGAGCAACCGACGTAACGGACTTTACCATCGCGGACGAGTTGATCGAGTGCGGCCATGGTTTCGTCCTCCGGTGTTTCTGGATCCGGAAAATTGGTTTGGTATAGATCAATCCAGTCAGTCCGAAGGCGTCGCAAACTATCTTCAACGGCAGAGAGTAGGTGGCGTCGATTCAAGCCGCGACCAGCTGTATTTCGGCCGATCGATCCCCCTCCTTTTGTCGCAAGAACAATTTGGTCACGGTGGCCTTTCCGACTCAACCAGTTGCCGATAGATGATTCGGCTATGCCCGGTGCAGGGCCGTATGTGTCAGCGGTATCGATGAAGGTGCCACCCGCTTCTAAGAATGTGTCGAGCACAGGGTCGATAGGCTGTGCACCTAGCGCTATGGTCCCCAGGCAGAGCTCGGAGACTTTTAATCCAGTGCGTCCCAGGCGTATTTGTCTCATACGGGGATCATACCTTGGCGTGGATGAGGGTGGTGAGCTACCTTCGCCATAATGGTAAATTTTTTGAGTCTCTGGAGACTGGTGCTACTGTGGTCTGCCGCTACAATGGTCTTTAGTTTTCCGGTAACTGCTCAGGACGCTTCAGACTCGGATATAGAGCCTGAGTCGGTGGTGCCGTCCAATTTACCTACGCGGGAGGACTCCAAGGACTATTTACCTCTCCTGCTGACTGGCATCAGTCTAACGGTAGGAGGGGTCACAGGTGCTCGACTATCTTACATTGAGGCTGAGCGCTGGGAGTCCATGCCTGGGACTACATTAGATCGGCAGCGCCGGATCAATACGTGGTCTACGGTAACGGTAGTCGGCTCAGTGACGGCGGCGGTGGGTGTGGGACTAGTTGCGCTTTGGGCGCCTATTCGTCTGTCGCAGGAGGGATTGGGTTTTGCTATTCGCTAAGGAGATAGGCGATGGTGATAGATATCGAGTCTATCAATTTTGTGATAGTGGGAGTATGCGCGTTGCTGCTGATGATCTTGGAATTAGCGTGCTATTCGCCGTTCTTTCTCGGCAAGTCACGGATGATTGACCAGCAAACGGTTGCGAAGGATAGGTCCAGCAGAAGTTCCATCTCATCGTTTATTGCTGGGTTAGCCAACTGCCGTTGCTGCTTCGCTAACCCTTGCGCTCATCTTCCAAATTTCGGCTATTGATATGATATTCGACGTAATTAGTACTGGGTCTGGGCTATCAATTGGGATTTCTGATGTTTGGGTCGTTGCCAAGGGCGCTTTTAGGATTCATGCACGTTCTTTAGCTTTGTTGATATAGCCTGTCGGCTTGCAGGCTATTCAATAGTTGGAATCATACTGTTGGTCTGGTAGCGCGCCATACTGTTTCGGGATAGAGGGGTAAAGTGGTCAGTTCTATTTCAGTTGCGGCTCGGATCGCGTTAGCAACCGCAGCTGCACCGCATAGGATTGGCGGTTCACCAACTCCGCGAGCGCCAAACGGTCCGTGCGACGGAGTTTGCAAGAGCTGTGCGGTAATAGGCGGAACCGTTTGAGCTTTGGGCAGGGCGTAGTCCATTAATGTTCCCGTTAAAAGTTGGCCGTTGGGATCATGTTGCATCGCCTCGTACAAGCCAATTCCCAGACTCTGAACCGCACCGCCGTGGATCTGTCCTTCCACCAATAGCGGGTTCATCGCGAAACCCACATCCTGGATTGAAAGATAGTCTGTGGCTTGGATATGTCCGGTTTCAGGATCAATGATTACTCGTGCGACATGCGCGACAAACACTGCGGATCCTCCCGCGGTAGCAGCTCTCCCGCTTGCTTGAATCGGCCCGGTTCTACCAATACCAGAAAGGTTAGCCTTTTGCGCAGTGGTTGCTATCTCAGCGATCGTGATCGACTGATCCGGTACGCCAACAACTCGAACGGAGCCTGCTTCGATCTCCAAGTCTTCGATGGCAGCTTCAAACAGGTCGGCAGCTAATGAAAGGATCTGATGTTTAACTTCCCTAGCTGCCGAACGTACGGCATCAGCCGCCGAACAGGTGATATTACTTCCCCCGGCACTTGGTCCGTGCGGTGCGCTAGCCGAATCAGCGGTATGAAGGCGAACGTGAATCGGGGCGATGCCTAGCTCTTCAGCTGCTACCAGCACGAGTGAGCTAAATACCCCGGAGATATCTATCGCTCCAAGTATCACTACGACAGTACCATCAGGGTCGACACGGCAATACACGGCGCATGGATCCACCAAAGGGATCCATCCAGCAAATGCTACTCCTGTGCCGATGAGTCCTTGTTCGGAAGAAGTATTTCTTGATACCCACAATGGATGTGTCCTCGCTGCATCTATACACGCGTTTTGAGCGCCGGGAGGCCAAGGTGTGCCATTAGGTTGAGGATCACCGGGATGCACCACATTGCGTGCTCGGAATTCTAAAGGGTCTATGCTTAGGCGGTTGGCAAGCGTGTCGATTGCCGTCTCGATCGCAAAGGTAGTTTGAGGTGCTCCGGGAGCTCTATAACCTCCGCCAGTGTGAACATTTGTGCATACGTCGTGCCAGCGGAGATGTAAATGGGGTAGGCGGTAGCAGCCGGACAGCTGATTGGCAACGAACGCAGCCATGCCGGTCGGAAAAGCACCATTGTTAAGCCAAAGTTCCGCGCGAAGTGCTGTTAGTTCGCCCGACTGGTTGGCTCCAAGTTCCATTTTGATTTGCATTGCTGGAGAGGGTGTAGTAGTAGCCAGGTCGCTGGAGCGATCTAGTACTAGCTTCACGGGCCGGCCTAAATGCAGGGCTGCGGCTGCGGCTAAAGGGTCTGCAAGACCTCTTTTGCCGCCGAAGCCTCCTCCGATGGGCATTGGCACTATCCGTATTGCATCGAGGGGTAGCTCAAGTATGGTGGCTAGTTGTGTTCGAACGTCGAACTGTCCTTGACAGCTGGAATATACTGTCACGCCAGCTCCTGATGGATCGGGGGTAGCTACGGACGCAGTTGGTTCGATGTACCCTTGATGTACAAATGGCGTCTGATATGTTCGTCGCACGACGTAATCAGATGTTTGAAGAGATGTCGCAGCATCACCTCTTATGACTTCATTTTCAGTAATAGATTGAAGATCATTTTGGTCGGATAGGGGCGTTGCATCCGGCAATCCCACGACTGGAGGTAGTTCTTGGCATTCAACTTCGACGAAGGAAACTCCGTCGGCGGCGGCTGCTGCCGACTCAGCGATCACTATCGCGACTGGTTGACCGGCAAAGGTTACGGTTTCTTTTGCCAGCACTGCTTCCATACGGGTTTTTGGTGGTGCGGAGTTCACAGGAAGGTCAGCAGCTGTCAGTACCGTGACGACGCCGGGTACGGAACATGCCTCGTCTACGTGAATGTGTTCCAGACGTCCATGGGCTTCGCGGCTTAGTACTAGTTGGGCGTGAAGCATGCCGGAAATTTGCACATCTGCTGTATAGAGAGTCTCGCCCAATGTTTTCGCACGCCCATCTATAGATGGGCGTGATTTTCCGAGGTAGCGGTATGGGGTGTTCACTGCTTGGAGAATAGTTTGGCAGATATAGGAGCTAAGGTGAACTCTTCTTAACCTTGTTGAGCTTTGTGATCATTTGACTGTTGAATCGCTGAGGGAGGAATGGGCATGCGTGCAACCCTTCCGTGGTAGCAGAAAATTCTTTAGATGCCTTATTTTGGCTAATCAATTGGCGCAGTAGATGGAATTTTCGAGATAACGATTCTGGCCTCATCTACGCCCTATTGATTCAGGAAAAAATGTTTTGGTGACAAGGAGACGATGAGTCGTCTGATTCCATCGATGCTATAGCAGGTTATGTAGTTTGGTTTATATAGTCTCAATAGAGGGTATACTCTTAAGAATGAGCAAAACGAGGCGTTTTCGAGCAGGTGCCATCGGGCATACGGGGCGAGGCAACTTTGGTCACGGGCTTCATTTAGGGTTTCTTGGCATAGACGGTGTCCAGTCAGTGGCAGTTGCCGATCCTGATCCGTCCGGTCGAGCCATTGCGCAACAGGAGATTGGCGCAGAGAAAGCTTACGCTGATTACCAGGAGATGCTGGCAAAAGAAGATATAGATATTGTTGCCATTTGCTCGCGTTATGTTGATCGTCACGAGGAGATGATCATGGCGGCTATCGACGCTGGTTGCCACATTTATTGCGAAAAACCGATGACCAGTGACTTGGCATCTGCTGACCGTGTGATTGCTGCTGCTGATGCTAAAGGGAGGAAGATTGCTGTTGCTCACCAGAAT
>CAZTZA010000013.1:35162-43558 GCA_964618015.1 uncultured Spirochaetaceae bacterium
CGTGTAGCCGATGGACTGATTGGAACATTGCTCGAGCTGCGCGGTGTCGGTAAGCAGGACAGGCGTGGTGGGGGCGAAGATATGTTGGTTTTGGGAACTCATTTGTTCAACACCATGCGCTGCTTTGGTGGTGACGTCAGTTGGGTGAGTGGCCATGTTACCGTCAATGGCCGAGAAATTGGTAAGGGCGATGCTCGGGAGCCCACTGAGCCAATCGGTCTAATTGCGGGAGATGCAGTCAACGCCTACTATAGCTTTGCTAATGGAGCAACTGGAAGCTTTGTGTCGCGTGCAAACCAGCCCGGTACTGGTCGTGGCTTTAGTCTTCAGCTCGTTGGCGATGCGGGGAGCGTCGCGATGAGGGGCGCCGGTAGCGATTTTGTGATTGCTCGTCATGACTACTGGGCACCGTGGGATGGTGCAGATGGTTGGGATACGATTGATTTTGCCGGCGCTATAAACAAGGACGGTAATCAGGATTTCAATAAGGACCGTAATCAGTTGGTAATAGAGGACCTAATTGATGCGATCAACTCTGATAGGGAACCGCTGTCCAGTGCTCGGTCAGCACGTGCTGCCTTGGAAATGATCCACGGCGTGTATGCGTCGCAAATTAAAGGAGAGCGAATTCCGGTGCCTCTGTCTGAACGCGGCCATCCGCTGGAGCAGTTGCGATCATAATGGAATCAATTTATCGGGTTGCCCTGGTAGGATGCGGCCCTCGTGGCGCGTGGATTGGTCAAAGCTACGCGGACCATCCACGAACTGAGTTAGTTGGTATTTGTGACCTTGACTCGACAAGGTTGCAGGTGGTTGGAGAAAAAACCGGTGTTTCCGCCCGATTTACAGACTTGGAGACTATGCTCGATGAGGTCAATCCTCAGATCGTTTCGATCCCCACTGGCACCGAATTTCACTATGAATTGATCGAGAGGGTTCTTGCTCATGGGCCTTATCACATTGACGTCGAAAAACCGATTTGCGTTGACTTGCAGCAAGCAGATGCGGTCCTGTCTCGGGCAAAAGAACTTGGCGTACGTGTTGCGGTTCATCATCACGGGCGTGTCACTGCCGAGTCTCGGGCTGCGGTTAAAGCATTCGATAGTGGACTGATCGGTGAACCTATTCACGCTCTCGCCCATGGTAAGGGTTACTACGGCGGTTACGGAATTATGAACATCGGCTGCCATCTATTAACCGGGATACAGGCGTTTCTCGGACGTTGCCAACGAGTTAATTCTAGCCTGCGAACTAATGGTCGACCGATCCAGCCAGAAGATGTTGTTCCGTCACCACAGGGCATGGGAACGATTGCGGGCGAGAATTTATCCGCAGAGTTAGAGTTCGAAGGGGGAGTCAATGCGACCCTAATTCACAATAGGTTGCCATCTGTACGCAGAGGTTCCAATAGGTTTCAGATATTGGGCACCGAAGGGCGCATCTTGTTTCAACAGGGAGAAGCTTGGCACTCGCCGACCCCTTTTGCCTTACCTGCTGATGGCGTTGACCGGTGGATCAAGATTCCGAGAGAAATTGGCCGTCAATTTGATTCACACGCGTTTAATACAGAACGACCAGACGAAATGGATTACGTTGAAGAGTATGTCCGAGCCTTGGATGCCAATAACGATCATGAATCAAGTGGAGCAGTTGGTACTCATTCTCTTGAGATGATCATGGGCGTGTTTGAGTCAGCTGCCTACAGCCGTCCGGTGGAGCTGCCTCAGCAGAGGAGAGATCATCCATTAATACGCTGGCGTTCCGATAACGGAATGCCAGCGCTGCCAGTTGCACCGCGTCCGTACTCAGATTGGTTAGCGCATGAAGATCGGCGTTTGGGACGGGCATAGCGCGTTGCGCCGTCTATTAGTCATCGTCAGGTTCACCAAAGGCGCCAGCTGCGGCAAGTTTCTGAATGCGTTCGGGCGGGTAGGAGAGCAGGTCTCGTAGAATCGTATTACGGTGTTCGCCGAGTGCAGGCGCGGCGGGCTTGATAGTCGGATCAGACAAGCCTTCGACCTTAATTGGCGTTCCCGTAACGCGGAACTCGCCAGTACCCGCTACCTTTACTATCATGTTTCGAGATCTCAGTTGTGGGTCCGAGAATACATCAGCAATTCCTGCAACAGGAGAAACAGGTACCCCTGCAGCTTCTAGCGCACGCACCCATTCGCTGGTATTCTGCTTTGATAGTGCGGTTTCTATGGCTGTTTTTAATAAATCTTGGTGTGTAGTGCGGCTGGAGTTGCTATCGAATCGTGGGTCAGATGAAAGATGAGGAACCCCTAATACCTGACATAGCTTCTGGAATAATCGATCGTTGCCTGCTGCAATAACGACTTGTCCGTCTTTAGTACCGAAGGTTGCGAATGGCGTGATCGACGGATGTCGTGATCCGAGTGGTTTCGGTTCGACTCCGGTCGCCTGATAACGTGCTAACGCGTTTTCTAGTATCGAGACCACGCTGTCGAGCATCGCGATGTCGATGCGTGCACCTTGCCCCTCCTCGCCGCCACGTTCTCTGCGTAGCAGTCCAGAGAGTACGCCAATTACTGCATAGAGACCGCTAACAATATCAGCAATCGATGAACCAACGCGGACAGTCTCTCCCTCCTCGGTGCCGGTAATTGACAGCAAGCCGGAGCGACCTTGGACGATCATGTCATACGCAGGTTTCTTAGAGTCAGGTCCGGTATATCCAAATCCTGAACATGTCACATAAATAATACGATTGTTCAGGATTGAGACTCGCTTGTCGTCAAATCCTAGTCGATCCAGAACTCCTGGACGAAAGCTCTCAATTAGCACGTCAGCTGAGCGTAATAGGTCTGAAAACACCTCTCGTCCTGCTTCCGTTTTCAAGTCTATTGCGATTGAACGCTTGCCACAGTTGAGGCTTACGAAATAGCTAGATTCTCCGCTGGGCAGGAAGGGACCGAAGCCTCTTGAATCGTCTCCTTGAGGTGGTTCCACTTTGATAATTTGGGCTCCCAAGTCTCGTAGGACCATGTTCGCGAATGGCCCGGCGAGTACCCTGGTCATATCAATAACAGTTATCCCGGATAACGCCATGCTTTCGGAAGATTTCATGATAGCTCCTGAATCATGAAAATATTGCTGAACATCGTCGACAGAATTTTGCTTTCGGATCAGTTTCAGCGAATTGGCACTTGGGGCAGAGGCGTTTTTGACGTCGGTCAATTACCTGCGACAACTCCATGCTTACGAGCGCAGTCGGTACCGCGATAAGGCCGTAGCCGAGGATCATAATTGTTGCTGCTATTGCTTGGCCTAACGGTGTCCTTGGCGATAGATCTCCGTATCCGACCGTGGTTAGAGTGACAATGGCCCAATAGATGGACTTTGGAATGCTTGAGAAGCCACTTGAACTGCCTTCAATCAGATAAATCATTGATCCTACTATCACAACTATGGTCAGAACACCCAGTAAGAACACCGTAATCTTGCGGCCGCTAGACTTTAGTGCCGATAGGATTAGCTCAGTTTCCGCTACGTACTTGGCTAATTTGAGTACTCTGAACACTCGCAGCACGCGAAGCACGCGAACAACTGTAAGATATTGGCTTCCTGGAATTAGGATGCTTAGGTATGTAGGCACTATCGATATAAGATCAACAACGCCGAAGAAGCTGCGGGCATAGCGGAAACGCCGGGGAGCGCTGTAGATTCTTAGCAGGTACTCCAGCGAAAACAGTCCAGTAAGGAACCATTCAATCTTCAAGAGCCGGTTGCCGATAGAAGCATTCACATTTTCTATGCTGTCAAATAGTACAGTCGCGACGCTGATTATGATGGCTATAATAAGCAGGACATCGAATGACTTGCCTGCTGGAGAATCTGACTCAAAAATAATTTTATAGGTTCTTTTCCTGAGGCTCAGGTCTGGGGTGTCGGAAATTTTTTCGGGCATCAAGGAACCGTATTAATTGCTGATGAGAGTGGCTTCTGCTGCTTACTCTCGACAACCTGTGCAAGAATGGCCAAAGCAATTTCCGCTGGGGTCAGTGCTCCAATCGATAATCCGGCTGGACCCCTGATCCGATCAATGACGGATTCGCTGAAGCCAGCTTTCTTTAGTCGCTCACGTCGTCTGGCATGGGTCTTCATGCTACCTAGTGCACCTATGTAAGCAGCGTCTGTCATTAGCAAGTGGTGGAGCGCCTCGTCATCAATTTTTGGGTCATGAGTAAGGATGATTGCATAGGTGTTGCGGCCGATCGGACGCCCAAGAAGGGCAGTTGCTGGCCAGTCTATCAGTAGTTCATCCGGAGCCACGACAAAGCGTTCTCCAGTAGCAAAAACTTGTCGCGGGTCAATCACGACGGTGTGGAACCCTAATTCGCGTGCAAGGCTGACTAAGTGCAGGCCTATATGGGCAGCACCGATGATTAGTAGCTCGTCAGGGCGTGGAAGAAGGTGCAAAAATATTTCATTGTCGCCAATTTTTAAAAGAGCACTTTCCCGGATACCGATAGCAAGCTTACAGGACTCTTCGACAAGAGCTTTCGATTCAGCATAATTTTCCATCGATTGAACTAATGGCTGGCGTTTATCAAGGTCGACCAGGATGTGGGACGGAGAATCGTCCCGTATCTGCGTTACAAGCATTGCTGGCCGTTGAAGTTCAAGCATTTTGAGAATTGCATCCCATAAGTCGGGGGCCAGTTCGTCCAAAAGGACCGAAATCTTTCCTCCGCAAGAGAGCCCTGCCGACCAAGCGTTTTCGTTCTCTATGCCGTAATGTAGCCAGCCAGGATTCCGTTTCCCAGCCAGGAGTTGTTCCGCCTCCGAGATCACGGCTGCTTCGATGCAGCCTCCGCTTAAAGATCCTGCGACCTGAAGGTCAGCAGTTATGACCAGTGCTGCGCCTGGTCGACGAGGCGATGATCCCCACGTAGTAACTACTCGCGCCAGCGCAAAGCGGGTGCCAGTCTTGCGCCAGCGCCGGACGGTACTCTCGATGTCATGCATAGGAACGTCAGGGTATCCGACTCAGTCGTCTTCGTCCTGGTTGAGTTGACATCCGAGGATACCGATCCTACGGTCATAATAGCTTGCGGGTCGAACGGATCGTACGCGGCAAGGGATAACCTGATTGAAATGCAATTGACAGGCGAGTTTTTCTTCGAAGCTCCTCGAGGTTCAGTGTGGAACGCTTTGATGGACCCAGAAGTCTTACGTACTGCTCTGCCAGGTACTGAGCGTTTGGATCGTGTCGATGCAACGACCTATTCTGCCTCCTGGCGCGTAAGGCTGGGACCAATTACGGGTTCCTTCGGTGGAACTATAGTTCTTTCGGATGTTCAGGCTCCTGCCTCATGCCATATGACGGCTTCCGGCTCTGGTGCAGTTGGTTTAGTTACCGGGGAGGGTGATTTTCGTCTCCGGGATGAGGGTGAAGGGACCGCTCTGGACTATAATATTGAAACGAGAATTAGTGGGCGACTAGCTAGCATCGGTCAGCGATTAGCTGAGAGTTCAATGCGATCTCTAGTTCGTGATGCACTGCAGGGGTTGTCTGAGCGTATTCGTCAGCAGATGGTGGTCAATTCTAATGCCGGGAGGAGTTCGTGAGCGAACGGGATATCCCAAAACAAGTCACAGTAGATATTACTGTTAACGGTCGTAGTTGCCGGGTGGCAGTTGAGCCACGCACTCTTCTCGTACATTTTATTCGCGAGCAGGCTGGACTCACTGGAACCAACATCGGTTGTGAGACTGGGCTATGTGGCGCCTGTACGGTTATGATTGATGGCGTGGGAGTGCGCTCTTGTACACAGCTTGCGGTGCAGGCGGATGGCCGTTCGGTGACTACTATTGAGGGGTTGGCCGATGGTGATGAGCTGCATCCGTTGCAGCGTTCTTTCTGGGAGAAGCATGCACTCCAATGCGGTTATTGCACACCAGGAATGATTCTTGCAGCACTCGATTTAATTCAGAAAAACCCAAATCCTTCTGATCAAGAGGTGCGCGAGGCTCTCAAAGGTAATCTGTGCCGATGTACCGGTTACCATAATATCGTTGTTGCTGTGCGCGATGCAGCGGCAGTGATGAATTTGGAGGACTGACCTGTACCCTGCTCCTTTCGACTATCGCCTTGTTGAGTCGGTTGCCGAGGCTGTAGACCTGCTTCAGGATCACGATGAAGCTAAATTGCTTGCTGGCGGTCACAGCCTTTTGCCGATGATGAAGTTGCGTTTATCTCAGCCAACATGGTTGATAGATATCGGCCGACTACCGTTGGCCGATATTGATGCTGATGCTGGAGGCGTGACTATCGGTGCACTATCTACCCATGCAGCGGTTGCTGTAGCAACGGAGATAGGAAGTCGCTGGCAGGTGTTTTCAGAGGCGGCTGTGAGCATAGGTGACCCAATCGTGCGCAACCACGGAACGGTGGGCGGCAACCTGGCACACGCTGATCCGGCGTCGGATCTGCCAGCAGCCCTCCTGGCGCTAAATGGTGAACTTGTTGTGAGTGGTCCCGACGGATCTAGACGCATTCCTGCCGACAGTTTTTTTCAAGGTCTTTTTACCACTGATATGGCATCTGTCGAAATGATAACTGATCTGCGTCTGCCAGCTATGGAATCTCGGGCTGGGTCCGCATACTTGAAATTTCCACATCCAGCATCTGGCTTCGCTGTATGTGGCGCTGCCGCCGTAGTGGCCTTGGACTCAGATGGTCGCTGTCAAAGGGCACGTCTATGCTTTAACGGCATTACTGAGGTTCCGCTTGATGCCACTGCTGTTGCTGCGGCTTTAAGGGGCACTAGCTTAGACGACCGTTCTACTGAGCAGGCAGTCATGGACTGCCTGGTTGTCGACGATCCGTTGTCTGACACTTTCGCTTCGGGCGAATATCGTATTCATCTCGCCCGTGTCTATGCCCGCCGAGCGTTACGGCTGGCACGTGACCGTGCCACTTCCAACCGTGTTGTTATCTAACGCTACAGATACGCTTGGCACCGTAGATGCTGTGCAGATGGCACTGGAGAGCCATGCGTATGTAGCCGACCGTGACCTAGCTACTTGCGTGTTTCTTGCGTTGCAGCTTGGCCGTCCCTTGTTTCTTGAGGGAGAAGCTGGTGTTGGTAAAACAGAGGTCGCCAAGGTTCTATCGAAAATCTTCGATGCGGACCTCATCCGTCTGCAATGTTACGAAGGACTCGACGTCTCCACAGCGGTATATGAATGGAACTACGCGCGGCAAATCCTCAAGATTCGGATGCTGGAGGCGACTGACAAGGAGAGTGCCGAGGCGGATATTTTCACTCGTGAGTTCTTGCTATCTCGACCATTACTCCAAGCCATGGATCCGGCTTCCCCTCGTCTCCGTGTGCTCTTGATCGACGAGATAGATCGTGCAGACGAGGAGTTTGAAGCCTTTTTACTAGAGGCGCTTTCTGACTTTCAAGTGACGGTTCCTGAGATTGGTACTTTTAAGGCGAAGCAGCCGCCCATTTCAATCATTACGTCGAATCGTACACGCGAGGTACATGATGCACTTAAGCGCCGTTGCCTCTACCATTGGATTGACTTTCCTGATATAGCAAAGGAGCTGCAAATCGTGCAACTTCGGGTTCCCCAGGCGGGAGCGGACCTATCGGCTCAGGTGGTAGCGTTTGTTCATCAAGTCCGAACGTTGGAGCTATACAAGAGGCCTGGGGTAGCAGAGACTCTTGATTGGCTGAAGGCGCTTCGAGCACTAGGCGAGGAGGAGCTGTCAGCCGAAATCGTGGAACGAACTTTAGGCGTACTGTTGAAGTATCAGGATGACTTACAGTCGGTCCGAGGTGATGTCCCCAACCTGATCGAGCAGGCTACTACTACCCTTTGAACTCCGGCCCGGTCAGCGACGCACCTTATCTGCCTCGCTCAGTTCTTTTGTTTACTCGTGTACTGCGAGGCTTGGGGATGGGTGTTGGTACGGATGAGGTAGTAGCCTTTCTGAAATCAATGCAGGTAGTTGGTATTAGTTCACGGGATGACGTGCGTGCTGCTGGGCGTAGTCTATTTACCACTGACTTGTCACAGAAAGAATGCTTTGATCGTGCCTTTAACCGGTTCTGGAATCACCGTCAATATCAAGGCCAGGAATTGCACTCTTCCGCAGAGAGTATGGCAAGCCAAATGTTCTCTGAGGGAGAGTCCCCTTCCAGGGTAGTTGGAGATCAGTCTGAGTCAGAGCGATCTCTGGCCTGGTCTTCGGCTGAGCGCTTGCGCCGGAAAGATTTTGGCACAATGAGTACAACCGAGCTTCAGCAGATATATGATTTAATATACCTCGTTCAGACTGAGCTGCCGCAGCTTCCTGCTCGTCGTACGAGGGCTGCGCGTCGAGGGCAGTTGATTGATCTGCGGCGAACCTTGCG
>CAZTZA010000014.1:0-1849 GCA_964618015.1 uncultured Spirochaetaceae bacterium
CGAGTGTATGTCGCTGATCGAGAAAGCCACCGCGTCCAGATTTTTGACAACCGTGGAATTTACCTCGATCAATGGAACGACCTACATCGACCCTGCGGTCTGCACATCAATAACGGATTAGTCTACATCGGGCAGATCCTTACCGAACTAACAGTCAACTCTACCTACCCTAATCTAGGATGCTGCGTGAGCATCCACGATCTCACTGGTCGCCGGCTGGCACGACTTGGAGATGTCCATCCCGGAGAAGGACCCGGACAATTCATAGCTCCACATGGACTCGCTGTGGACTCTCGCGGCGATTTATATGTTGCAGAAGTCTCCTGGGTTACGTACGGAAGTCAACAAACCCCACCAAGAGAAGTCCGTAGCTTTCGTAAGCTATCGAGAATTCGGCAATAGACAGCTCCCGCAGTTTCTGGCCATCAATATATGCTAAAGATCACTCCGGATATAACGATTTCTGAGAAGGAAATCGACGAGAGTTTTATCCAATCAGGAGGACCCGGAGGACAAAACGTGAACAAAGTGGCCACCGCTGTACAGCTCCGCTTTAATATAGCGAGCTCTAAATCCCTGACTCCTGAAACAGGAGATCGGCTACGTCGACTCGCCGGATCACGACTGACCAACGATGGGGACCTGGTAATTACTTCTCGACGCTTTCGCACTCAGGAGGCGAACCGGAACGATGCTCGCATCCGACTTGCCTCTCTTATCTCACAGGCTTCCCGAGAACCACGTAAAAGGCATGCAACGCGCCCAACCCGCGCATCCGACGAACGCCGCCTACAAAGCAAGGCAAAACAAAGTGCACTCAAACGTTATCGAACTAATCGACTAACCAATGATCCGTAGCATATTAAAGACAATCATCACCATTTGAGGGGTGATAATTCGGAACCGAAATAGGCTGCCATGAGAACTATCTCGTCTCATTAGTCAATCGCCACATTACTAGGCCAAAGATCTAGTCCCAGCAACCGGCGACCCAACCCAGTTAACACGGCTGGCCCTGGCTGATTCAGTTCCCATCCTCGCGGATCTCCAGGCCATTTAGGGCTCGGTTTACGGGTTCTCCAGAAATCGATTCGTTCCTGCCGCTGACGATGATCAGAAAAATCAGCTGGATTCATGGCGATGTACTGCGCGAGACGTGGCTGTTGCGACATATTACAACCGTTACCGTGTGGCAACAGGGAGTTCCATATCAATAAATCACCGGCTCGTCCAGGAATTGATTGAACTCGTAGCCCACTTAGGTCCGGGACACGCGGGTTACGGTCGGCAGGCTGAGAGCTGACCCATTCCGAGAACATTGCAGGAAAGCCAGGAACGCACTGGAAACCCCCTTGATTAACTTCCGTATCGGTTAAATAAAGGACTCCTTGGACACTAAAGGGCAAAGGATCCTTATCGGTTTCGATGTCCCAGTGGATCATGCCAGGATGTTGCCACCGTGCATCATTCAATCTCACCGGTGGCTTCATGTTAGCGCGATCCAAGCTTACCCAAAGATTGTTGGTGCGCCAGATATCAACAAACGCCTCGTAAACCCGTGGATATTGACGGTTGTTCCAGAGTGCTTGATGTTGATAGATCTCCACCATTCCGGACTGGGACAAGGGGCCAATACCACCGGTAATCTCCCGAGGAGGAATCTTGTACCAGCTATTACTATCATCAGAATCAGCACCCAAGAACTCCCAAATCACGTCGATCACCGCCCGAAGGTTCTCTGGTGGGACGGCATCTGAAAGCACCACATACCCCTGATCTCGGAAGAACATAAGGTCCGAGTCGCTTAACACACTCATAACAAAATTAAGACTTTATGAAAGGATAATTC
>CAZTZA010000014.1:1859-8804 GCA_964618015.1 uncultured Spirochaetaceae bacterium
GTTGAGATTGGGAGGGTCGATCACCAGATGATCTCTTTCCTCCTCCAGTCTGATTCGACGGCTTATACCATAGCGAGCAAGCAATTCCTCAGGAACCTGCATGCGGCCGGCTGAGTCAAGTAGCACGAAATGATCGTGACTACTATCTTGCTCAACGTCTCTTGATCGTTCCTCCGCATCTTCCTCGGTATCCAAATGATCACGAAGCCTCACTGACTCTGTGGAGGTTTTGCCATCGCGGATTGATACGTAGCGATCCAGCGATCCGGCTACGGCTGTGTCATGAGTAACAATCACCACCGTCACACCTAACTCACGCCGCACATCGTCGAACAGCGTCAATAGTCGTTCGGCATTCTCATCATCAAGAGAGCCCGTTGGTTCGTCAGCCAGAAGCACCTGGGGACGATTGGCCAAGGCAATCGCGACCGCCACGCGCTGCTGCTCGCCAGTAGACATAGCTTGCGGCCGGTGTTGTGTGCGGTGGCCTAACCCAACCAAATGAAGTAGCTCGAGTGCATGTGATCGACTAAATCGTCCGGCCACCATCATGGCTATCTCCACATTTTCTACTGCGGTAAGGTACGAGATTAAATTACGTGCGGTATTTTGCCAGACAAACCCTACTTCCTCGCGACGATAGCGAATTCTCTGACGATTACTAAGCGCTACTAGATCTACCCCAGACACCCATGCCCTGCCAGCCGAGGGTATGTCCAATCCCCCTAGGACACTCATCAATGTGCTCTTTCCGCTCCCGCTAGGTCCGATGACACCAATCAATTCCCCTCGTTCCACCTTTAGGTCTAACCCTTGCAGAGCCACCACTTCGATGTCCTCTACCTTGTATATTTTGATCAGACCAGTGCAACGGATTGCGTCGTTCACGGTTCCTCTCCTAACCGTACGGCACCCGCAACCTGGTTCCGACCTATAAAGACTGCAGCTGCTATTACCACTATAGACAGCCCAGCCGCCATGACTACCAACAACACTGTAAGATCAGCTACATCGGTCACCACGATATAGGGCGGCACATTGCCTACCTCCATTGCTCGATCACGCAGAAGTGGAAGAAAAAGAATTGTTGCAATTCTAGCCGCCAAAACACCTAACACCACACCGATCCCCACAGTAAGAAATCGTTCAGCGGCAATCACACCAGCGGTCTGAAGCGCCGAAAGCCCATTGGCACGTAATGCGGCGAGTTGCACTGATTGTTCGCGGGTAGAAGAAATGGTGGAGAACATCAATGCTAATACGGTCACAGCAGCAGCCGCGATGAAGCCGATCGACAGAACGCCAAAAAAGCCTCTGCGATATGGCTCCTTCTGCAATTCGGCAAGCTGATGACGAGCATCTATTACCTTTTCACCGCCGATTCCAAGAGCAGATAGCCTCTCTGCCAGCATGTCACCAGTTGACTTTCCCGTTAAGGGCGCAAACAACTCCTCATTTATTGAGTACCAAGTCTCATACGGCTCTAAAACCGTAAAGTCCTGCACATGTTCCAAGTTCGCTACGACAAATGGCCGCTCAGTAGGGTCTAGAGACGGCCAATAGGGAACAATACCGATAACATAGACATCGATAGGTTGCCGCTGATACTCGAGTGTTAAAGAATCTCCAAGGGAAACGTTGTAACGAGTTGCCAAAGATTGACTTAGTAGCACGCCCTCACGGTGACGAGCGAGCGCAACCAGGTATTCAGGGAACCCATGAGGAAAAAGGTCTCCACGATGCCATGCAGTGCGAACAAACTCGGATGGTATTAGCGCAAGCAAACTTACTTCACCAAGTTCCCTTACTCCCATGCTGGCATCAGCATGCCGGAACAGCACACGAGCTGCTGCTTCTACTCCTGGAATATCGCCTCGAGACAGCCACGGCGGCTCGCTCGATGCGACCATCCGCGGCTCATCTCTAGATCGAGCAGGCTCGATGTCTTCGTCATCTATGTCTTCCCATGACTCAATTACCACCACCTCAGCCCCAGTCTGGTACATAATTCGATCAGCCATGTTTTGCTGCAACGTACGCGCTGCTGAACCGTTATAGAGACCCATCGAAACCGTGATGATTAAAAGCGCTACTACCGAGACAAATGGGCCCGTGTTCCGTGCAAGACGCCGAAAGGTCAGCTGCCAAACTGTACCGCGAACAATGAAGCTGAGCCTACTTATACCAGCCATTACCACCGGAAACAGGCGCAGCAGAAATAACCCAAAGCCAAGAAAAAATAGGGTAGGCACTACGAAGAGCAAGGGTTCAGCGTCAACTATAGAATTAGGAGATAAACGAATCGACTGCCACCGCAAGCCCGAGTAGCCATAAACAGCAAGACCCAGAACAATGACATCGATGAAGTACCGGTGCCAGAACGAATTCTGCATGCCGCGAGCACGGAAATGCCTGAGCGTCACAACTGATAATCGACCGCTGGCCGCGACTGGCCCCAACGCCGCAGCCACCGCCAGAAAACTTGCGATCACAGAGAACGTCCTTGACTGATTTGTAACTCGCAGTGACCAGATGCCACTTTCCCAGGCAGTACCAGCGACCGACCCGAAACATAAGACCCCTTCAAACGACCCGACCGTACGGGCTGCCAACAGCCCAATATACGGCCCAACTAGAGCTGCTACGGCGGCCAGCAACGCCCACTCAATCGAGAAGCTAGTGAGCACCTGCAGCCGCCCAGCGCCACGGCTGTGCAGAGTAGTCACTTCCGTAATGCGTTGTTCAACGCTGGACGCAGCCATCAACATGACATAGCCAACAATCATCATGAGCGTGGGTGCTGCAAGAGAGAGAAGAAATAATGACACTTGATCAAGAATTGGTTTAAAGCTTCGAAAAAACTCCAGAGGAGAGAGCCAGAATTTTGTCCCAGGCACCATCTGTCCGACACTCACTTCGATAGCCTCAAGATCTGTAATTAGGCGACCAAGATCGGCTACCTGTACCCGTCGATCATCAAACACCCACTGCCAATCTGCCCGATCAATCCGAAGACCTGCTTGTTGTAAGCGAACAAATGGCTCCCCTCGGACAAACAATCGATCGGGCAATAGGGGGTAAATCAAATCGCGTGAAGTCGTACCAGACTCAGGTTGAATAGATCCTACTACCTGAATCGGTATAGCGGCGTAGCGCTGTCCGTCAATACTTGTCTCAGTAATACTTACTGAGCCCATCTCGCCCTCATCAATCCTTTCATCTACGCGCAACGTGTATGCCCACCAGTACCGCGATCCAACCAGCAGCTCAAGCTCATCGAGGGTACGGCTACCCACCATGACTTCAACAACTCCATCGCTACGTTCCTCGAACCAGCGCCCTGAAATGAGCTCGGTATGCAGTCGAAGATTACTCATCGTTCCTAGATCAGCACGGTCGATACGACGTTCCAGATCTGGCTCTGCAGAGAGCAAGAGAACATCATCCCCGAATGTCATATATGAAGAGAAGTTCGTTGGAGGCAACCCCACAGCGTCGCTCAAGGAGAGGTCTAGGTAGCGCTCGAGTCTATTAATGTCTGCAAGATTTACTGGGTTACGACGTCGAGGATTGCGATAGGAAGGGATTACGGCGAAAGGAGCACGAAAGCTATCCTGCTCGAGCCAGCTATTGAGGAAGCTCGACTGTAAGCTAGCTGAAGAATAGATCGGAACTGCAGCAACGAATGCTGACGCCAGGATAAGCCCAATAAGTAAAGGAGCAACAAGGCGCCAATTCCTTATGATACGCTTAACGGTGATCCACAGGAGTGTCCAGCCATAGCGACCAGCCCTTATGAACTGAGGGATCATTTTCCTATGACTATCTGGCCGGCCTGCAGACCCTCTATTATCTCAACGCGGGTATTGGTGCGAACACCGACCTTAACGTCCACTTCTCGCCGCTGGACTCCTGTAAGTACACGCACATAAGTACGGCCCTTAAATTCACGCAAGGCTGATAATGGAACCACTAAAGCATCAGGGCGATAGTCAAGTTGAACCCGTGCTGAGTGACGCCCTCCCATACGGAATGAAAGCGCGGCGTCTTCCATGCGCAAATGCACAATGTACTCGTCTCGACGCAAGGAACTGCCTCGGCCTAATGTGCGGCTTGTCAATCTCGAAACTACCGCTGGAGACCAAGTGTTATTTTTAATCTCTACTGAAGCAACCTGACCAACCATCACGCGGTTAAACTGATCGATACTAACCTCTATCTGTAGCTCCAACTCAGAAGGGTCAGCAATCTCAATAATTGTATGAAATCCCTCAACGACCTCATCGACTTCCGGATTCACTTGAATGATCACACCGTCATAAGGAGCCCGAATTGTATGTGCCTCTAAACGGCGTCGTAGGAAGGCAGCCGTTTCTTTCCTCTTGGCCAGCTCTAGCTGATGGACTTGGCGCTCGATGTCGCTAGAGATAGGAGCCTTTGATGCAGCACGTAGCCGGTCGATCTCTACATCTATCTCTGCCAAACGGAGATTGTGTTGAATACTGCTGCTCTCAAGACGGGCAAGGATTTGTCCCTGAGCTACCTGGTCACCAGCTGTTACTCTGAGATCTGATAGACGGCCGTTCTCCTGGAAGTAGAGTTCCAATCTCCGGACAGATTGCACACGTGCCACCCGTTCAAGTTCTACTAACAAGTCCATCTGCTCCACAGGATAGGTTGGAACCGACGAACGTGACCCAATCTCTGATAATTCGGCTGGCAAACCTATTTGGTCAACTGTCCGTTCACAGGAAGTGACTAGGAAAACGGCCCCCAACGATAGAATCGGAGCTAAGACACGCTGAACGTAGATATCTCGAAGAATCATTATTCGGCTCCCTCTACTAACGACTGCACTAATTGCGGACGACCATCTACCATGGCATAAGACATGTCTGCATAGGATGCTACGTCGTTATCATGACTAGTAACAACGGCGGTCATGTGACGCTCCTGGACTGCGGATTGGAGGAGCTGCATGACGGTAGCGCCGGATTTCTGGTCCAGTTCTCCGGTCGGTTCATCGGCGAACAAAACAGCCGGCTTCTTTACCAAAGCACGAGAAATGGCGACGCGTTGCTGCTCGCCACCAGACAACTCAAATACCTTATGGTGAGTACGTGGCCCCAAGCCAACTATTTCCAGCTGATCCCGGGCGCGTTGCGACGCTGCACGCGGTTCCACGCCCGCTATGCGCAGCGGCAACTCGACGTTCTCAAGCGCTGTTAGTCCGGGAAGCAACGCGAGTGCCTGGAATACATAGGCAACTTTTTCTCGCCGCCAAAGGTCACGTTGGCGACCATTCATTCCATTCAAATCATTGCCATCTATTGTGACCGTTCCGCTAGTGGGACGGTCGAGACCACCTAGCAGATTGAGCAGTGTTGTTTTTCCAGACCCAGACCGTCCTCGAATCAGCACGAAGTGTCCTTGACTAATCGATATTGATGCAGATGTAACTGCATTCACATCACCCGCGCTACTTCGAAAAATCTTGCAAAGACTAGTTGCCTCGATCATCGGTGGCGCTAATTTCCTACTCATCATGCGTTGATTTCTGGACAAGCATATAATAAAGGCGGCTCAATCTACCATGAGAGCCAGAGTGTGCTTCACCGGCCAGATTGTGAAGTTCCTATTTGGCCGTCCCGTAGAGAAAATGTCCGCGTCTTCTATATTTTATCGAATCAGGAACCTATTTTAACTACTTTTTATAATATTATTTATCTTCTGATATGGATTAGCTAATCACCATTCTTGCTCCGTCTTCACCCAAACCATAGTGAGAAATGACTTCCAACTCGTCAGCAATATCACCCAGATAGTAATAGTCTGACGGAACGTAAAGTTGGCCGGTAGTTATTCACTCCTTTAAGTCGACGATTCCGGAGTATCCATCAGAATGACTGCTTACGATTGCCTAACTCGTAGTCATGTTCCAGGAGCTTCAATAATCGAAGCCAATGACAAGCCTACGTTTCCGTGGACCAAAACTCACCTCAGGCGACATCGACTGGCACGCACTTGACGACGGTGGTGCTCATAAGAGAACTGCCTTAAACCACGTCCCCTTCAAGCTCGGCAAGTTCCGCCGAATCCGGGTACATCGGCGAGCACGGCCCCTTCGGATCCATCGCTACAACCTGGTCACCGTCATAGACCACACGGTAAGGCCGATGATAGACCCATTCATTCTCGATATAACGCGAAACAGGAAAAGAAACACTCACGCAACTTGATTCAGAAGCTGGTATTATTATCCAATCTTTTGTCAGACAAGGTTGCGCCAATCTACCATCACAGGTGACGTCTAACTGGTCGACTGCAAGCCAGGTTGGCCGGTGAACCCAGACATCCGCTGTCATCTGCTTGGTCTGCTGCGAACAGATAGAGAGAGTTCCACGCTCAGGCAACTCACTCTGCACATTTAGTGAAGAAATGCTATTGGAGAACAGTAGATTGACTTCCGTTCTGTATTGATTGCCACTGATGCCATCATTGATAGCTGCCCACAGGCACTGGATGCCTCCCTGAGTAATATCAAGAACTCCAAAACGATCGCCACTATAGCGATCATTGACTCCCGGGAAACCCCAACCGCCGTCCTCAGTTTCTGGCAATTGATTTGGATGGTTCTCGGGGTCGTTCTTAGGCTGGAGATATTTCTGACCGATATGCCACTGCGACGGTAAAATATGGCTGCGAATCATCCGCTCAGCTGACTCAAAAAAACACGGCCAGCCTGCACGCCCCAAAATCAGCGAAGTCTGAACCATATCGCCAGTGTTGTTGACCTCACCACGACCAGGTCTAGCCTCGCGCCAGGCACCCTCAATCGACCATCCAAAACGAGAGTAAGTAGGAAGTAATCCTACTTCCATAATTTTTCGGGCGTGGTTGAGGGTATCGAAATCGCAAGCGAGCAATCCCCAATCGGCCAGCCCA
>CAZTZA010000014.1:8814-14383 GCA_964618015.1 uncultured Spirochaetaceae bacterium
GACCGTCTGGAGTGAACGCTTCACCACGAACTAACCGGACAAAACGATGGGCCAATTCTAGAGCACATGAACTGCCAATCGCGCGATATACCTGAGTTAAGGCCATAATGAGCCGACCACGGTCCTGGGCTGAAGATTTGAAAAAACCCCCATACATGCAGTGGTCACCAAATGGGAGACCACTACACAAAAGCGAGTACTCTGCTATCCGTTCGCTTCGGTAACATCCATGCTCATCAGTAATTTCATATAACGTGTCAAGAATCTTTATGAGCCGCTGGTGGGCTTCATCATCGCCATCGAGAAGGTACAGTTCTAGGAGGCCTTGTACCGCCTCTCGGATATTGTGAGATGAGCAGATCATGCCAGCATGTTGGCCCGGATAATAGAAATCAGTTAGACGGCTCCATGCCGCTGGCATACCGGTTGGGTTGTCCAGCGTAGCAAAGAGGACTCTTCGCAATGCATCCAGAATAGAACTGTCAACACTACGACCAGTTGCTGCCCTCCCCTTTAATAGGCCATCAATAGCTCGCCCGACGTTATGTGTAAGGTCCTCAGCAATATAGTGATTATCACCACTGTCAACCGCTACAGCAGCTTGGAGATCAACCAAAGGTCTCGACCAACGCTCGAGGTAACCCATAGCTCGTTCAATCGGCTCATGTAGACCTGCCTGGTTAGACATTGACGTCTCCTATTACCCCGCTGATGTAAGATGCGTCAAATCCAGCCCATAGATACCTTACAGTAACCTCGTCCTAAGACGTAACACTTTCACCAGATGGATCCTATTTGCTTCTTGTATCCAAGTAGTCGATTTTCAAACGGCACGAAAGACATGTTTCTATAAGAACTGGATTTACCGAGATAACCTTATATCAATATCGATTTAAGGCCCATCCCACCACACTTTCCTACACGAATTCCGTAGTCCCGTCACCAAAACGACACATGCGTAGAATTCAAAAGGATTAAAAGACAACTACCCACATATTCTAAAAACACCTGCTTACTGTTATCTGCGAGTAAAGAAAGGATTTTAAAAAATTGCCATTTCCTTCCTCATACGGAGAGACATAGTATCTACGGAGAACTTATTGTTTAGAGAGGGTTATGAACAGATGAAAAAGAGAATTAAGGCCAATAATCTTGAGAAATTTTGTATTGAAGCGATGATTCAATCAGGTCTAAGTCAACAAGATGCAGAGTTATCAGCTCGCGTATTCGTCACAACTGACACTTGGGGCACCTTCACCCATGGCACGCGACAAATCCGCGGATTGATGAATAACGCCCGCCGAGGCCGACTTGTTGCCGACGCAAAAGAAACGATAGTCGCTGAAGGCCCTTCATGGGCAATTATCGATGCCAACGATGGTATGCCCCCAGCCATCTCTTGCCGGGCGGTTGATGTTGCTATAAGTAAAGCGCGCATCACTGGAATGGCATATGTAGGCGTACGTCGGAGTAGTCACTATGGGGCTGCTGGATATTACGCAAATATGATCGCTGAGAACGACATGTTCGGAATGTCCATGTGTAATGTCGAGCCGTGCATGACCGTTCCGGGGGGTAAAAGCCGAATACTAGGCACAATCCCTATCGCGTATGCCGCACCAACCGGAACAAGTCGCACGATTATGCTGGACGTTGCAACTAGCGCGGTAGCTGCGACAAAAATTTTCGCCGCAAAGAACGAAGGCCGACCGATCCCAGACACCTGGCTCGTCGACGAGAATGGCATCCCTACCACTGATCCAACTATATATCCGGAATCTGGTGCTCAATTACCAATGGCTGGCCACAAAGGCTACGGATTAGCCGTGTTCGTTGAGATCCTGACGTCCGTTCTGACCGGCTCAGCAATGATGAGTGGAGTACATAGCTGGGTCTCAGATGATCCTGAACCTTCCAACCAGGGGCACACATTTATTGCAATAGATGTGAGTGCAATCATGCCTGCAGAAAAATTCTATCAACGCATCGGAGAGATGAGTGCAGAAATCGCCAGTGCAGAGCTGGCCCCCGGAGAGATGGAATGGGAACGCCGAGAGAATGCATTAATAGAGGGCATCGAGTTACCCGAAGATGTGCTTATTAGTCTGAGAGGGCTTGCTATAGAGTCAGGTGTAGATCCGAGCAAATTTGGAATAAACTTTGGAGACTAGGTGTCAACCGTTCAGTAACCACGAGAAGACAACCAATAGATGTTAAATATTTATACCAGCAGCAAAAAACATAATCAGGTCTCCTGATTCAAAACCATCTATTTTAACCAGCAAGGTATTTCAAAAAACCACTTTTGGGGCCAGTGATGGCTTTCATTCAAACTAACCTATGAGGCCTCAGAAAAGTCAGCTCCAACGATCTGATAATTGCGATAGGTACACTGAGCCCGCTTGGCTGATGCCTGAAAGACTGACCCAACATCAGCTGAAAATTCCCGCGCACCTGTACTATCAAGGCAGCTAGGGTGGGCCAAATCGCTCTCCCCACACACTGGCCAACGCCTTGCCCTCGCTATCGAGCGTCTGTCGTTCGTCGATCGTTAAAGGCCGCACCTTGTGCGCCCAGCGCACATTCTGCTCAAGCTCATTTTGACTGAATGCCCCGATAACAGCGATCGCCACGCCAGGTTGATCCAGCGCCCAGCGCATCGCGTACTCATGATCGACTGGTCCCTTGGCAGTTAAGGCGGCCGGCCTAGGAGTATCATATTTCATGGCCGTGGCGCCACCGTATACTTTCATCGCTGCGATTCCGACGTCATGTTGGGACGCAACCGGAAGGACTTGCCGTTCAAATCCATAGATATGTTGGTCACCATAGTTTATTGGTACCATGATTACATCTACCTCATGATCAGCCAGCGCTTCTGCTGATTGGGCAGGACGGCTATGGCTGGTAAATCCAATAAACCGCGCCATACCTTCTCGCTTTGCCTTACGTAACCCTGCAAGCGCACCGTTACTACCTAACACCTGCTGCGAATCACGTGCACCTATCTGATGAATATAGGCAATGTCCACATGATCAGTACCCAGATCACGTAGTGACTGAGTAAGTGAATCGAGAGCGTCTTGAGCCGTATCTACTGGGGCCTTGGTAGCGACGAGAACTTCATCCCGACGCTTGGCCAACACCTGTTTGAGTTGTTGATGAGCACGGCCATAACTAGGCGCAGTGTCCAGGTAGCTCACTCCTAAGTCGATTGCCCGGTGGAACAGTTTGATTGCTTTAATGTCATCAAGCCCTGCACCAGCTGGAGCAGTGCCCAATCCAAGTATCGGCACCTCCAGTTCGGTCTTTCCAAACCTACGTGTCGGCAGCGGCAAGGCTGTCGAAGTTTGCTCTTTGTATGGTAGTTCCTCGACAAACGTTACCTGCTGGCCCATAAAACTCTCCATCAGTTCAATTGAACTCGGGGCTTTTCACTTGAAAGAAGCGGCTATTATCGTCTGAAAATAATAAAAAAACCACCTTATTTGACCGATACCACCGAGAGGGAAAGATACTGATCAACCTAATTAATTCTCGTCAGAAAAGATGCATAAGGGGAGTTGTCAAACTTCACAGTATCTACAGTTCTCAATGACACTGCTTCCCTTACAAATCATTTATTTTAAAGAAATTATATCACCATCAACGTTAGCATAGAATGTTTTTTGATCACCATATAATTTAATTTATAAACTTAGTAATTTAAGTAGTATTAACCTCAAAAACACGAAACCAGGAAGTTGACGACTATGAGATCAGTGAATGAGATGAGAATTGGCCTTGGGCAGTTCAACGAGCTCACCGAAGAGAAGATGTCCTTTATCAAACAGCTTGGTGCTGACGACTTTCTCATGAATACACCCAACCTCCCCGGTACCCAACGATGGGAACTCAGTGACCTTGTTAATCTCCGAGAACGCGCCGACGCTGCTGACTTGCGACTGATGTGCCTAGAAAATGTGCCGGTCGAATTCTATTACAAGGCAATGTTGGGCCTACCGGGCCGTGATGAGCAGATCGAGAACATGCAGGCCACAATCAAAAATATGGGCGGTGCAGGCATTCCTATTCTCGGTTATCACTGGATGCCCAACCAGGTTTGGCGATCCCCCAAACGAGCCCATCTTCGTGGAGGTGCACTCGCCACCCGATTCAATTACGAAGAGCACAGCTGTGCGCCGCTTACCCACGGAAAAGTGTTCGATGAACCTCAAATGTGGGAAAATTACGAGTACTATATGAAAGCAGTGCTGCCAGTTGCCGAGAAAGCAGGGGTTACCCTAGCGCTTCACCCCGACGACCCCCCGGTACAGTCCCTCGGCGGTGTTGCTCGAATCTTCCGAGATTTTTCTGGATTCAAACGCGCAATCGATACCTTTGACAGTCCCAATCACGGACTAGATTTTTGCATGGGCTGCTGGGCAGTGATGGGATCAAAGGGTGTTATAAAGGCTGTACACTACTTCGCAAGCCGAGACCGCAGTGTCTATGTGCACTTCCGTGATGTACAGGGCGAAGTACCGTGCTTTAACGAATGCTTTATTGACGAGGGAGACGTTGATACTTTTGAGATAGTAAATGCCC
Organism: uncultured Spirochaetaceae bacterium; assembly: GCA_964618015.1. Lineage (GTDB taxonomy): Bacteria > Spirochaetota > Spirochaetia > SZUA-6 > Bin103 > CATQHW01. The sequence goes on from CAZTZA010000014.1 coordinate 13,402, forward strand.
TCTACGAAAATGGTTTTACCGGATTTCTAATCACTGACCATGTGCCGGCAATGATAGACGACACTCCCTGGGGACACCGAGGACGCGCCTACGCCATCGGCTACATCCGAGCACTCATTGATGTCGTACGGCGCGCCACATAAAGTAATCTTTAGATACGACCCTGGAACTCATATAGCTTGCGATAGCGCCCGTCAGCAGCAATGAGTTGAGTATGTGTACCACGCTCAACGATACGTCCACCCTCTACTACAAGAATCTGATCAGCACGCCGGATAGTGCTGAGTCGGTGAGCGATCACCATCGTCGTGCGACCATCCATTAGCTTGGCGAGGCTTTGTTGAATCAGAGTCTCGCTCTCCGTATCGAGGTTTGAGGTAGCTTCGTCCAGGATTAGTACTCGTGGATCAGCTAGGATCGCACGGGCTAACGCAACCCGTTGCCTCTGACCGCCAGACAACTTCACTCCACGCTCACCGATGAGAGTTTCTAGCCCTTCATCGAAGCGATCGGTGAACTCATGAACGTAGGCAGCCCGTACGGCTTGCTCCAAGGAATTCGCATCAGCGTCAGGGCGCGCGAAAAGGATATTATCGCGAATAGTGCCGTCAAAAAGAAATTCATCTTGCAGTACTACGCCAAGTTGACTGCGATAACTATCTATAGTCACTGTCCTCAGGTCATGGCCATCAATAACAACCGAGCCGGAATCAGGCGCCATAAACGCAGCCGTAAGACTTGCAATTGTCGTCTTACCTGAGCCTGAGGCACCTACAAGAGCAGCCATGGTACCAGCTGGCACCTCTAAACTGACCTCATGTAACACTTCTTGATCCTCTCTATAACCAAAAGAAACTTGTTCAAATACGATGTCTCCGCGTACACGATCAAGCACTACGACACGCTCTGGTTCGTCTCCCTCTTGTTCCCTGGACAGCACTTCATCCGAGCGATCTAGGCCCGCGAACCCTTCAGTCATTTC
>CAZTZA010000014.1:14393-15443 GCA_964618015.1 uncultured Spirochaetaceae bacterium
CTGCACTATCGGAGCAATCATAAATCCCAAATACAGACTAAACGAAACAAAGTCCCCAATGGTCATCACATTACGTAGAATCAAAGCCCCACCGACACCCATAATAAGCACAGCAGAAAGCCCCATAATCAGACCACCACCACTCGTTAACAAGCTTGTAGCAGTCAAAGATTTGCGCACATTCTGGAAGATGCGCTCTACACCTCGCATAAAAACTGAATCATCATGCTCCTCGGCATGGAAGCCCTTTACAACGCGTATACCGTTTAGCGTCTCGTTGAGCCGGCCTGTAACCTCGGCATTTACCGCACCACGTTCACGAAAAATAGGCCGAATTGACTTAAACGCCCTACCCGAAAGCACACCAAACAACAACAGTGGGATCATAGTAAAAACAGTCATCTGCACACTGATACGTACCATCAAGATCAGCGATATAATCGCTGTCAATCCGCCACCCACTAGATGAACAACACCTGTCCCTATTAGGTTGCGCACCCCTTCTACATCTCGCATAACACGAGACACCAGGGATCCAACTTGATTGTCGTTAAAGAACCCAATAGGTAGACGTAAAAGGTGATGCTGCACACGTGAACGAAGCGTTGCAATCAGATGCTGCGCCTGCACGCTAAGCAACCTGGTCAAGAGGAACGAACTTATCGCCTGAACAACTATTGCAGAACCAACCGCCACTAGAAGCACAGGCAACAGCGACGCATTCCTGAGCCCAACCACGTCGTCAATTAGCACCTTCGATGCCCCCGGTAGCACCAAACCGGCCAACCGGTTGACAATAATTAGTGCTAATCCTAATAACAACAACCAGCGATGAGGCCAGACGATCGTACTAATCGCGCGTCGCAAACTGGTTCGCGAAATGGATGGTCGTTCCCGATTCGGACCATCCAGCACACCAGACTCACTACCCTTGGTATCGTTTTTCGGTGCACTACCTTCGCTCATGTAGATTCTCCTTCAGTTACCATGATGAATGAATTAACTCAAGTATGATGTGCCCATGATTCTCAACCAAGAACAGATTCAGGA
>CAZTZA010000014.1:15453-22740 GCA_964618015.1 uncultured Spirochaetaceae bacterium
CCATGAAGACGGCTTTCTCATATTCGAAAATCTACTTAATTGGAAGGAAGTCAACAAACTAAGAGAGGCGCTTCCTAACGTGTTGTCCCGCACTGGACCAGAGGTTATTCATGAAAAAGACGGCACTGGCGTACGACTGGTATTCGGTGCGCACGTTTACTCTCAGGCATTTCAGCAGTTATCACGTCTGCCGCAGCTGATTAAGCCAGTCAAGCAACTCCTTGACGACGATGTCTACCTCCATCAAAGCCGGATTAACCCTAAGTATGGCTTCGGTTCAGGTGCCCGCTGGGATTGGCACCAGGATTACAGTGCCTACGAGCGAGTAGATGGCATGACACGACCAGACTGCATAATGACATCAGTGTTTATTGATGACTGTTCCGTAGCCCGATCTCCCCTTCTGGTTATTCCTGGCTCACATCGACATGGCTTCATTGACCAGATCAAGCTTCACCAAGAATCAAAAGGGTATTCTCTATATGAATTAGATCGTGAAACCGTTGCACGCCTGGCTAATGAAAATGGCATCAAGCCACTGATTGGAAACGCCGGCACCGTAGCGTTTATTGACTGCAACCTGATCCACGGCTCAGCAAATAATATTTCTCCTTGGAGACGCTCGATAATGTACCTGATCTACAACGCCGTCTCGAACTCCTGCACCAACAGCGACCGTCCATGGTTTCAGAACAACCGTGACTTCACACCAATAGAGGCGATCGGGAAAATTTCGAACTCTAGTTGATGATTTTTAAGACCTAAAAAACCTATCCCCTTTCCCTCAAAATGACCTGCTAATTTACACTTTGCAAACGCTTTCCTCTCATCAACAACCTGTTAGACATCAACCTAAAAATTTTTTAAACACAAATTACTGACAGAGTCCTTGACAACCGTCGTCGCCAGAGCCGTATGTTCTGTCCGTGCCCAACATACCGTCGGCTAAAGCCCTAGTCATCGTTGAATCTCCCGCTAAAGCCAATACCATCGCCCGATTTCTTGGTGAGGGCTATGTAGTCGAGTCTTCTATCGGTCATATCCGAGACCTTCCACGTAACGCTTCCGACATTCCTGCCCGCTACAAGGAACAATCTTGGGCTCGCCTCGGCATCAACGTCGACAACTCCTTCGAACCGCTATATGTAGTTCCGCCGGATAAGCGTCGTCAGATAAAGAAGTTAAAGGATCTCCTATCTAAAGCTACTACGCTCTACTTAGCAACAGACGAAGACCGTGAAGGCGAAGCTATCGCCTGGCACCTATACCAGGTTTTAGATCCTCCTGATGAGATGGATGTCAAGAGAATGGTTTTCCATGAGATCACCTCGGCAGCTATCAAAGCAGCGATTGCCACACCGAGGGGAATCGACCGCCGACTGGTCGAATCCCAAGAAGCTAGACGAATCCTTGACCGACTATACGGGTACGAGGTGTCACCCGTCCTCTGGAAAAAGGTTCAGCCACGGTTATCGGCTGGCCGCGTGCAAAGCGTTGCTACCCGTATAGTGGTTGAACGCGAGCGTGAGCGGATCGCTTTCGTCTCTGCACGCTACTGGAGCCTGACTGGAACCTTCAACATACAGACAACCCAATCCGAGGAAGAAACCCGGAATTTTACGGCTACTCTGGCTACGATAGATGGTGCAGTGGTCGCCGACGGATCAAGTTTTCAACGCAACGGTGAACTAAAGCGACCTGGAGCCGTACTCCTGGACGAGACCACCACCCGTACTCTTGCCGACTTTCTCAAAGGTCGTAAATTCCAAGCCCACTCAGTAGATAATAAACCCTATCGTCGCCGACCAGCCGCACCGTTCATGACCTCCACGTTCCAACAGGAAGCGGGGCGAAAACTCCGAATGTCAGCTACAGCAGCAATGCGCACCGCACAGTCGCTTTATGAGAAGGGGTACATCACCTACATGCGTACTGACAGCACCAATCTCTCTCAAGTCGCACTGAACGCGACACGCGACGTGATAGCTGAGCGATTTGGAAAGAGTTTCCTTCCAGAATCACCACGACACTATGCAAAAAAAGTCAAAAATGCTCAGGAAGCTCACGAAGCAATCCGCCCGGCTGGAAACCGATTTCGAAGTCCGGAAGAGGTAAAAGCCACTGTATCCAGCGCAGAGGCCTCTGCCTATGATCTCATCTGGAAACGTACGATCGCATCTCAGATGACGGATGCAGTTGGTAGCACCATGAAGGTGCGTATCGGGGGGGGGACCGCAGACGGAAGAGATGTGGAATTCACTGCGTCCGGTACAACCATAAGCCACTACGGATTTCGCCGTGTATATTCGGAAGGCGTTGATGCCCAAGATGGATCTGCGGCGCTACCCGACGGAGAGAGTGATGGTCCCCTGCCAGCCGTCGCCGAGGGCGATGATTTTGACCTGTTGACGCTTACCCCCATAAGCCATGAGACCACGGCACCAGCCCGCTACACCGAAGCATCACTAGTTAAACAACTGGAAGAGCTCGGCGTAGGTAGACCTTCTACCTATGCCGCGATCATGAACACCATTCAAGATCGTGGCTATGCCTGGAAGCGAGGCTCCGCATTGGTCCCCACCTTCACTGCTTTCTCCGTGGTAAGGCTTCTAGAGAAGCACTTTCCTGATCTAGTGGACTACAGCTTCACCGCTAGGATGGAGGACGAGCTTGATTCTATCGCTACTGGCGACGAAGACGCACAACCATGGTTGCATCGCTTTTATTTCGGCGCCGTTACTGATACGGACGGTAAAGAAGGCAAAGATGATGCCAATAAAACCGGCCTAAAGACAATGGTTTCACACCAACTTGGTCAGATCGACGCACGGGCAGTCAATTCGATCCAGATAGGATCAGACAATGATGGCGCTCAAGTGGTGGCTCGGGTGGGGCGCTTCGGTCCCTACGTAGAGCGTGGACAGCAACGGGCAACCATCCCAGCTGAAGTACCCCCTGACGAGCTGACTATTAATCGCGCCCTTGAGTTGATTGAGGCACCAACTGAAGACAGATCGCTTGGAGATGATCCAAAGAGCGGACTACCGGTGATTGCTCGTGCCGGCCGGTACGGACCATACGTGCAGATGGGCACGGCCGATGAGACCAGTAAGAAGAAACCTAAGACAGCGTCTCTTTTTTCCTCAATGACTCTTGAAACGATCAAGATGGACGATGCCTTAAAATTGCTTTCACTTCCCCGAACCGTCGGTGTTGACCCAGACGATGGGATTACTATCACTGCCCAGAATGGACGCTACGGGCCGTACATTAAGAAAGAATCGGACAGCCGCTCCATCGAATCAGAGGAACTACTGCTTACCATTACAGTAGAAGAATGCTTGCAGATTCTTTCACAACCAAAACACCGGCGCACCCAAGCCAAAACACAGGGACCACTACGGGAGTTGGGAGTTGATCCAGTGACCTTAAAACAGATAGTAGTCAAGGAAGGCCGATGGGGTCCTTATGTAACCGACAGTGAGACCAACGCATCCCTCAGAACAGGCGACACAGTTGAAGAAATAACCCAAGACCGGGCCGCCGAGCTACTGCAACTGCGCCGCGACCGAGGACCTGTGAAAAAAGTCCCTGCCGCTTCACGAAAAAGCACAACTAGGCGCTCAAAAAAAACTAATTAACAAAATCGAGTCTCACAGAAAGTCCGTAACGTAACTCATTAGAACTCTCGACCGAATAAATTTATTCTAGGAGTAATACTCGCCTGTATAGCGCTTCTCAGGATGGCGGCGCTGTGGCCCAATTAGCCCTAATAGGCGCTGATCTGCTCCTTTCAGTAACTCAGGGGGCATCCTGTGTTGAATATAGGCGTTATAACGACCGAATCCCCACCTTGAGCCATATTGTGAACTCAACAAGTAGCGCACCCGATCCGAGTCATTAGGTGCACCGCGGTGCCAGCACTGAGGATCGTGTAGATAGATACTTCCCGCCTTGCAAAAAATTGACTTAGGACCGTCCCCTTCGAAATCAGGCGTTCTGTTTTTAGGAGGCTTCCGACCAGAGTAGTGACTACCTGGAATATACTGCGTTGGACCGTGCTCTATCTTATCTATATCGCTCAACGCTATCTGCACAGTGAGCCAGAAAACCGGAATTTGAATCCGAGAATCATGACGCGGGACATTATCCGGGAGAGGAAAGAACAGACCATCGTCCACGTGCCAATGGTCTCTCGCAACTCCACGGCCGTTCCGTATCACATTCATGCCACACTGCTGCATATGCTTGCCAAAAAGGCTGAGCATAAGACTGTAAATCGGCTCCCTTGTCAGTAAATCCAAGAAGACTCGGTCCAACTCATTGGCGTGGCGTAGAGTATGGTCTCCCTGAACGTAACCACTAGAAATCGTTTCCTGATTGAGCATGTAATAATCAGTTGTCTTACGGAGAGCTCCTACCTCTTCCGAATCCAAAACATTGCCAATTACGCAGAAACCGTCACGGCGAAAGTCAGCCAACACTTCCCGCACAAGTTCTTCTTCGAATGGCACACCGGCCTTTATCACCGAACGACTCATAGCGCGATAACCAGATTATTCATCCCTTCAATTCTCCTTGTCGCCTCATAGTGATTAGCAGTCACTTTATGGTCTCTGGTGATCGGCGTAGGGCGTCTTATCACCATTTCTGCCCAAGTTGGTTGATTGAAAGCCTCAAAGGCAAGTTCAAAAGTTGAAACCAGTAAACCCTGTTCGAGCTTGCGTGTGAAGTCAGGCATCAGAATCGGGCCGGTGTCGGTCTGAAAGACGCCGTCATGGGGATTAATGTTCATCGTCTTGACTGGGTGATCAATACAAACTTGATAGTCAGAATCCTCGTACTGTAAGCGAGCGATTAACGGCCGCTGTGTATCGGTCGCATCAATAATTTGCTCAGTCGAAACTAGCACCTCGCCTTGCGCCTCTACGACATCAATAGAGAACTCGCTGAACAGATCAGATGTAAGGCCTATTTGACGCTCAGGCTGACTACCAAGCGAAGAAGGCTCAAGCATCACCTTGACTTGATTAGAAATCCAGCTCTTAAGGATCAAGACCTCCTCTTCACTTGCTACCGGACAGAAATCGGCATTCGGATGTAACCACAAATCCCGTTCAACCCCAACTATCTCGCTCCTACATGCCGCACCCAGAACATATCGTTGAACTAAGTTATTAGAGCTAGTCAGAGTGCACACACATTCAAGCTGGATACGCGCTGCGTTGAATCGGTATGGCGCTGGATGCGATCGAGTCCGGACCTCTTTAAGGTTGTCGTCGGTAGTAAAAGTTAAGTAACTACGCTGAAAATCTGGAACCTGCATAGACCATCATGCTACGCGGACGCGACGGGCACTACAACTATCGCTCCCCTATCGTTACACGGCCAATAAAGAGCGCATAAATCATGCTCAGTACGTACAATTTATCATACATATATTGCAAGGTAGAATGAGACTTGCGTCTCTTGCCTACGCAAGCTCTTGTATTTGACAAAAGCCTGCTTACCTCGGTTTATAGCCATATACCAGCGATGAGATGACATAATATTCGGAGACATGCCTACGAGCACCAAGCTACGGTCGTTACCAGTTGAGCTAGAGATGAAGATGAAAGATCAATACGTAGTACGCGCGGAGCACTGTAACCATTTCGCTGAGCCAGAGGAGATCTATCAGACCCTTAAACGAGTAACAGACCCGTTGACTAGTTCGTGGGATCGTATAGAACGTGCACGCCGTATCGTCATCAAATTCAACATGATGCATCCAAATACTGCTCGTTACAAAGGTCTTCGACAAGAACTAGTGGATGAACAAGTGATGCGCGCCGTACTGCGACTGCTTCGCGAACGGACCAAAGCAGACCTGGTCGCCATCGACACCTGTGCGCATACAGCCGAAAAGACTGTGCCTCCTACCTTTGAGTCATCGGAAGTGTTAAGCGATTTCGGCGTGAAGGTCATCGATGCTTCTGCGCCTCCACTACGTCTGTACGAAGTGCCGGGCGGAGGTAACATGTTCAAAAGGTACCTACTATCTTCCTCTATAGATGAATCCGACGAGTTCATCTCTGTAGCTAAGATGAAGAACCACCTATTCATGGGGATCACGCTTTGCATGAAGAACCTATTCGGCCTACCTCCATTGAATCGGCCAGAAGGACGTATACGTCACTACTTCCACCACGCTATCCGGCTTTCATACGTTCTGCCAGATTTGGCCATGATCACTGACCCCTGCCTTAATATCATCGACGGCTTGGTGGGACAACAAGGAAGCGAATGGGGTGGCCGACCAGTAGTCCCCGATGCCTTGATCGCAGGAAATCAGACCACGGCTACTGATGCCTGTGCTATGTACCTAATGGGACATGAGCCAACTAGTGACTGGCCGGTATCGCCGTTTCGACGTGATCGCAATCACCTGCTAGTTGCAGCTGAACGTGGCTACGGAACAGTTAATCTGGATCAAATTGACTTTAAGTCTAATCTTCAACCACCGATTGCATCGTTCGATTCAGACCAACAAGATATTCCTCAGACAGTAGTCGAAATCCGACGCACGGCATGCCAACAAGCACTCTATTACCGAAACGAACAAGAGAACCTGGCGCAGCGCTACAAAGGTCAGATGATAGTATTACGCGACTACGAAGTAATATGGCATGGCACTGATCAACCTGCGTTTCAAAGTCATGGAAATTTTGCGACGGATAGTGGCCCTGCTAGTGCATTATTTCTCAAAATGGTCGATCCAGACGAAGCCGAAGGTGAAGTATTTAATGTCTACGAGAAACTTCTTCCAGGACTGATCACATAATGAGGCTATCGTGAATATCCAGGAAGTTCGCGCATTCGAAGTTGATTTGTCGAAAGCTGCTACGCCTGCTGGTAGTTACGATCGAGCAGGACGCCAGCCAGCAGCACCGACTGAGCGCTACACACGTTACCGAGGCAATCGTAGCGCTGCCAGCCCAAACTGGAAACGGTGCGGCTGTATATTGACCACGGAAGACGGCACTCAAGGCTTCGGTCTTACTAACTACTCAGGGCCCGTTATGTCCATAATCAACGATCACTTTCGCCATCACATGGTAGGGGAATCCGTGATGGCAACCGAAAAACTATACGACATGATGACTCGAATCAGCTCCTCTTATGGAAGTTCAGGCTTAACTGCTTGCGCTATCAGCGCCGTGGCCCTAGCGGCGTGGGACGCCAAAGGAAAATTCTTGGGGGTACCAGTTTACGAACTCCTCGGCGGCCCACAAAAAGATCGAATAC
>CAZTZA010000014.1:22750-27090 GCA_964618015.1 uncultured Spirochaetaceae bacterium
TCTAGATGTCGATTATACTGTCCGTCTCGGCGAAGCACTGAAGCCTTATCGCCTGAAGTGGATCGAAGACTTCCTTCTCCCCGATGACATGGCAGGTTTTATGGAAGTACGCCGACGCCTACCCGGACAAAGCCTTGCTACTGGCGAACACTGGCATCTATCCCATGTGTTCAGTAGAGCGGCAGAGCAGCGATTGGTCGATTACTTCCAGCCTGATTTGATGTGGACCGGTGGCATCTCAGCGTGCTTGCGTATTTGTCATATTGCTGAGGCTACCGGTATATCGGTTTCACCACATGGCGGCATGAATTTTCCTTACGGTCAACACCTATCGATGGCGATGCCCTCTGTGACTTGGGGCGAACGTTCCGGCGGAGTATCTCCTCCCGGTGTGCCCCTAAGTGCAACTTCCCTATTACCGGGAACCGCAGTCATCAAGGACGGGTATCTCTCACCAAACAATGCCCCCGGATTCGGTATAGAGATCAATGCAGATTGGCTGGAGCTGGTGACAGTTACCTAAAATTATCGCAGATAATCTTCGTCATCGATGTAGTCAGCCTATCTTTCTCAGGCTAACGCGAACGCGACACAAGTTGGTCGTGGGACACTAATCGAGTATCCAGAAGGCACAGGCATTCCATCTTCTCCATCAACGCGAAAGCTAAAAACTGAACCGCTCTGCTCGTTGGCTGCGAGAAGCCATTCGCCAGATGGATCAACATTGAATCCACGTGGCTCATGGCCACCAGTGGGGACATGTCCCATCAGATCCAGCCCACCAGATCCCTTGTTCACTCGGAACACGGCAATTGAGTCATGCCCACGGTTTGATACATACACCACGTGACCACATGGATGTATCCGCACGTCCGCGGCCGATTTTTTGCCACTAAACCCTACCGGCAAGGACGACAAGGTTTGTAGCAAGGTTAGCTTACCATTGCCCTCACACCGAAACACCATAATTGTGGAAGCCATTTCCCCTACGACATAGGCGAAGCGACTATCCGGCGCAAATGCAAGGTGACGAGGTCCCGCGCCAGCCGTTGATGCCACCTCGCCGATGCGGGTCAGCTTCTCCGGATCGTATCCAACTCGATAGGTGACAACGCGGTCAATACCTAAATCAGGAACATGTAAGAAGCACCCATCCGCAGTTATATTAGCCGAGTGCGGATGGGGTGCCTCCTGTCGCTCTAAATTGACGCTTGAACCGGAATGCAATGAGCGAATTGGAGTGCGTAAATTGCCACTACTATCCAAGGGAAGCATCACTGCTCCGCCACCGGTATAACAACCAACGAACACAGCCCGCTCTTGTGGATCAAGACTGAGATGACACGGACCCGAAATCCCAATTTTCTCCTCTGCACGGAAAGTCAACTCCCCAGTATGACTGTCGACGTCGTAAAGTATTACTGATGAGTCAACTGGTTCACCCGAAAGGCCTGCTTCCGCTGCAGCATATAGACGCGTTCGATCTTGGCTTAACAGAACGAAATTAGGATTGGGAGCAGTTGCTACTAACTGCAGGTCAGACAACTTACCGCTTTCTCTTTCAAGATCAAATCGATAGATACCTTCGCCAGAGACATGGCCGTCAACTTTGTGATCAGTATAGCTTCCCGTGTAAACGTACATTTATGTCCCCGTCGTATATTCTAGTGAGTCAGTCGTCGGATCCAGAGGTGCTCCAGGCGATGTGGCGGCTGCCATCCTAATACCCGGCTAAGCTTATCGTTCAGATACTTGCCATGCGGAACAGTTGGCAAAACGAAATACGTCTCGCACCGTGTCGGTAACTTTGAGTAATTGACCTCAATAGCCGCACGCACCGCTAGACCGGTATCCGGCCAGGCGATTATGTACGGAGGTATCATATCCTGTCCCGTTCCCCCCTTTTCGTTGGGGTCCTCGACACTATCTGTAGCTGGATCACGCATCAGATAAAATAGCAGTGTCTGTACATACAGATCGTGGCGCTCGCTATAGACCCTTAACACCTCGTGGCCAAGCGCCTTGGTGAGCGCGTACAGCAAGATACCTGGTTGTGGAGGCATGTCCGGATGGAGTCCAAAGTCAAAGTCATCGTAGGTAGGCCCTGCTACTTGGTAGTAAGGACCCGTGTTGACGACCCTTCGGATACCATGCTGTACAGCAGCGACCGCCACATTATAGTTACCGCGGAGATTGACATCCCAAGCAGCACGCCGATGCCAGCGGACCACTGAAAGATTGATAATCGCATCCATGCCATGAGCAGCGTCAATCACACCATCGTGATCGCTGGCATCTATCATTCGATACTCATGCTTAAACCCAGGCGGAGCTGGGGAAATGTCGGTCACACGCAAATCGTGCCGTCCTTGCAAGGCCTTAATCACATAGGGTCCCATTTGACCGTTCCCTCCGAGAATTAGAACCTTCATGAAGGGCTCCGCCTCGGGAATCCCAGAAGCTCGGAAGCGCGTCGCATCGAAAAACGCCCCTTCCCCAGCGGAGACTGGGCATGCACTACGGTGCAGGGCTCGGTCACTGCTACAGTGAGAGCTGCGTCAACCAAAGTAACAACGTCCTCTGTGCAAATTTCTGCCCCACCAAGATCTCCATCTAACCTGCTTCGCCCCATAGGAACGATTGGGTGTCCGATCCTTAGGATCAGCACCTCGAAATGGCGCTCACGGGCGAATTCACGAACGATTAACTCCCCTAGGTGGCAACCGAGCAATGCAGGATTGTCAGACGGTGGAAGCGGCTGCCATCCTTCGGTAACCGCAAAATGTTCTGGATAATCTGTCATCAGCCTTAGTGAACTCAGATACACACACCGTTGGACATTTGCAGCTTCCGCAGCAATCAACAAATCGTAGAGACCACGAGTCACTCGGTCCAAAGCCTTAATTGGATCGCCCGTCTCATCCTCAGACGTTTCGGAGAAGGCTCTTACTACAATCGCTTCGAACCCATCAGCAAGCAAGGAGGGCGCCGATTCCGGATCAATCCCAACCGTAGGAGCCAGTACTACTGAATGGCCGGAAAGGCCTCCTCGCAGAGATGAAGATATCTCACCTTCTCCTGGAGTAATAAGCACACGCATATACAAACGTTCGCAGTCCGGAGCACATCAATCAAGACCTATAAATTGACCTGCTTGGAAATACGGGGATGGAGACGAGAAAAAGATACACCAGCAGTCATGTAAATATAGCAACGCAGAGCAAACTGGTTGACTGATATGCACCGGTTCAACCTGCACCCAACCTGCTCTGTCTATTGACAGCTATTCCCCTCCACCATCGATGCATTGATCTATCCGGCACAGGTTTGGCAGTGTTCATCCCCCTTTCTTAGACCCTACAAGAGTAGGCGTCAGCTTTAAGGACCATGCACTTTATCGGTGAGAGATGGAGACGGTCGTTGTACATTCGAGATCCTTTTCCATCTCACGTATCGGTTGTCAACACTTCCACATCACTGACAAACAAAGCTCCAAAATTTATACACAAGAGATAATCTTTCTGATATTGATATAAAAGACGGGACAAAGGCACTGTAAAGATAGATGCTTGCGCTCTGCGAAGCGAATAACATATTCTTAGGTAAGTAGTAATGGATACTTTTCAATATTTAGCCAGGCTACGCAATCTTCGTTCATCCCTCCCGGACTTATCCGTCTGGGTTGTCCGATACTTTGAGCCGGCGCGCATGTAGCGCTTACTCAGAGTGCACAACAGCCCAGGCGGACAGTGGATTATATCAACTGTGACGAGCCTGGGTTTTTTGTAAACATCTATTAATATTAAGGATAAGGAGAGCGCTCATGCAGCGAGGCATTACCAGTAAGTACCGCCCTTCCCCGCTAGTGGACCTACCTGACCGTAACTGGCCGAACGTATCCATTGATCATAAACCAATCTGGTGCAGCGTTGATCTTCGAGATGGCAACCAAGCACTTATCAACCCAATGGGCTTATCGCAAAAGCTCCGCATGTTCTCCCTTCTAGTGGATCTCGGTTTCAAAGAGATCGAAGTAGGTTTTCCATCTGCTTCAGCCGTCGAGTTTGATTTTACACGTACATTGATTGACGATGGGCTGATTCCGGCAGATGTGTACCCCCAAGTACTGACACAAGCACGAGCCCACCTTATCCGTCGTACGTTTGAAGCAATTTCTGGTACGCCTCAAGCAATTGTTCATCTGTACAACTCCACATCTGAGCTCCAGAGACGAGTGGTCTTCCGTAAAGACCGGACTTCAATCCGTAACATCGCTGTAGAGGGAACCCTTCTGGTACGTGAGCTATCAGAATCTGTCGACACGGAAGTGATCTACGAAT
>CAZTZA010000014.1:27100-34485 GCA_964618015.1 uncultured Spirochaetaceae bacterium
CACCTTTATAACTCAACTAGCACACTTCAAAGAGAAATTGTGTTCAAGGAAACTATGGAAGGTGTAAAAAAAATAGCAACTGATGTGGCTAAAATAATTTCAGATCAATTATTTAAATTAGAAAAGTCTAATATTCGATTACAATATTCTCCAGAAAGCTTCACTGGAACAGAGCTTGATTACGCAGTCGACGTATGTAACGCAGTAATCATGGCATGGGATCCTAGTCCCGAACGGCGCATGATCATCAACCTACCAGCGACGGTAGAGCTCTCCACTCCTAACGTTTATGCCGATCAGATCGAATGGTTTCTACGCCACGTAGAGCGCCGCGATAGCATTATCCTGAGCCTACACACTCATAACGACCGAGGTACTGGCGTAGCGGCGACGGAGCTAGGCCTGATGGCTGGCGGTGAACGCGTAGAAGGAACCCTATTCGGCAATGGTGAGCGTACGGGGAATGTTGATATTGTAACGGTCGCTCTTAACTTATACACGCAAGGAATCGACCCCGGACTTGATTTGAGCAATCTCAGTCGCCTAATCGAAGTCTCAGATGCTTGCACCGAACTACCTGTTGGAGTCCGTCATCCTTACGCAGGAGAACTAGTATTCACCGCCTTCTCAGGATCGCATCAGGACGCTATAAAAAAAGGTATGACAGCGCAAGAGAATGGCGAAGGCCTACTTTGGCAAGTTCCGTACCTACCGATTGACCCCACTGATATCGGTCGCTCTTACCAGGCAATAATCAGAATCAACTCGCAGTCAGGCAAGGGAGGAGTGGCCTATTTGATGGAGAATGAGTTTGGTTACCAACTGCCCAAAACTATGCAGCCAGAGGTCGGGAAAATTGCCCAGGATCTTTCGGATGACACTGGCCGGGAGGTGAAAGCTACAGAGATCTTAGCCGCTTTTCAGAGAGAATACCTTACAACAGACGCACCCATTCGCTTCATAGATTACGCTATCTCCAGCGACTCTGCAGACACTTCGCGGATGCACGGTCGACTGACCGTGGAGATTAACGATGAGCAATTGGAGCTGGCAGGCACCGGCAACGGGCCCATCGACGCACTTAGAGACGCACTAGGCCAGGCAGGATGGCAAGACTTCAAGCTCACTCACTACTCGGAGCACGCCCTAGGTCAGGGCACTGATTCAACCGCAATTGCCTATATCCAAGTGGCTCGCAACGATGGAACGCAGCGTTTCGGGGTAGGTACCCACCCCAATATTGCAAAGGCTTCGGCACTCGCACTGATCTCAGCACTTAATAGAACAGAGTTAGCCGCAGGAGTCGGCACAACCACAAAAGCTGCTATCGTTCAATAAAGAAAATAAAATTAACTGAATAACATATGGACTCTCTATTCTGTATCCATGGTTTTCAGCCAGAAAAATTACAGAACCTATTTACTGAGCTAATTAGAGTTTTACAGGAGCGACTCGTTTAGTCGGACTCCAAACCCTGGCTCATCACTTGGTTCAATCACACCTGCTACTACCTCAGGCTCATCTAACCACAAGTCATCACGCGGTTTCTGCCAGCGCTCAGGCATGGTCTCGGCTAGGTCAAGGCAGTCACTAGCGACAATCAGGTGCAGCCCCCATGGTTCACCACCGCGATGTAATGCCACTGGAATTCCATGAGTTCGCGCTATGTCAAGAATACGTAATGTGCCCGTGATACCCCCAGCCCAGGTGACGTCTGGCTGCCAAATATCGAGCGCCCCAATCCGCGCCATCTCGGCGAATGCTGCCGGGGTGTAGTCGTGCTCACCGCCTGCCAGTAAAATTGGCTTCACCTTCGGTCTCAACCTTGATAAAGAACCCAGCTGTTCTGGAGTAGCCACATCTTCAAACCAGAACAAATCATAAGAATCCAGAACCTCTGCCATGCGTGCGGCGACATCTACCGACCATGACATATAACAATCCATCATGATCCGAGCTTCTGGTCCAAGACCCGACCGAGCCGCCGCTACCTTTTCGGCTGCGACATCAAAGTCCGTCCAGCGATGAAACAGCTTCATCGCCGTATAGCCATAACTCAAAGTCAATTCTATATTTTCGCTGGTAGCATAGGCACGGGCCTGCCCTTTTGTACGTGGACCGATCACCTCGTGTACTGGACTACGCTCAGCACGTGACAGAGAATCCCAAAGAGCTAAATCAATGCCGCTCAGTGCCATCTGCGTTAATCCTCCACGACCATAAGGAATAGAAACTCTATAGAGTTCATCCCACAAATCAGAGATATCTTCGACACTGTTAATCGAGCGACCAAGAAGAAACTGTCTTAGATGATCATTAATAACATGAACAGCTGGCTTTCCACCGCCACCATAGCCATGACCGACAACGCCGACATCTGTATCAACGCGAACTGCAATCTGCCAAAAATGTGCCTGCCAAGCCTCTTTTGGAAAGGCAGTTCGCCATTTTGGATAGATCGCCTTCACTTCAGTTATTTTCATCAGACAAGATCAGCTGCTGAAGCAATTATCCATGTCTCTCTACCGTCAGCAAGACGAATGTACCACCATTTTCCACGGTCTTGCAGAAGCCGAAATTCTGTCCCTTCGTGTAACGACGAATTGAAGCTGCTCCCATAGGAATGTCCGTCTCCTTGCCGTGCTATAACGGAGCTGGCAGTAATTACGCCGGCTGGCTGATCCTCTTCAAGCAACTCTACTGTAAGAGACACCGCTATAATGCAGGCTGACAGAACTCCCGCAACGACAATATATCGCAGCCAACGGGCATGCCTAAAAACCCCCGAAAAAAATCGAAAGAGGAGTATCACCCAGGTGGAAAACCAGATCGCCAAAAAAGCCATCGCGCGTGTACGAGTAGGCAAAAGGAAATGCCAGAACAGCACCGCTCGCGAGATGCCTGCCGACAGCGTGTGTTCTATCTGATCTGTCCTCAGTCGTCGTGCGTAGGACAGACCTTGACGCACATTACGGTCTCCTGGAATTAACTCAGCAGCGCGTCGATAGAAAAGCACCGCATGACCCACGTCACCCAGACGAAGATAAGTATTAGCCGTGTTATAAAGGAGCAGCCCATTGATCCAACCAGTTTGATCCCCCGCGCGTTCGTAACGCATCAGTGCGCCACGCAAAGCCTCGGTAGCTGCTGCTGATTGCCCAGAGCTCTCAAGCTCGTCAGCCTTACGATACATGAGTGCCGCTTCATCGAGTAGTGCACGGGTGTCACTACCTTGGGAAGCTGGTAATTGAGCCCAACTCCAGAGAGCACTCAATAGCACAAGCAACACTACGGGAAATACGCGAATAACTATCATGAGCGTCCATCGCCTATAGCCGGACTGACCTCCTTTGCCCACTGAAGAACCCGTATGCGAAACAAGTCCATCGACTCCGTGGCGATTTTCACCATGTCTAATTCTTCCGCATTGGGATCTCTATGATCGCCACTTATTTTGAAATCCGTTGAAATTTTTATGGCTCCATATCGGTCCGTATCGAGGCGATACAGGATTGCCTGAAGTTCGTCGATCTTTTCTGTCGGAACACCACGGCTGTTCAATCCCTCCAGAATTAGATCCGGTGCCGGCATACCCGTTATTGCAAGGCACGAACACAGGTAATCGTTTAGAGCTATCGCCAAAACCTTCGGATCTCTAATTTCTCCGGTGAGAGCCCGCCGCAAGCGAATAAAGGCGCCACGTGAACCAGACAATCCAGAAAGGCGTCGTTGGATAAACAACCAAAATCCTGCGATTCCAACGGTCACTGGACCAGAGACCAGAAAAATTATATTGACAGGAGATGAAAGGAACTCCGCAATTTTGAAGCTCTGACGGCGAAGAAGACCGTTCCCGCGATAATTATGAGAAATACCAGGGAATAAATCTACTATGTCCTGACCGCCAATCCCTATATCATTTCCCCCTTCCACATCAAGAAATGTCACCTGCCGAGACGGTCGTACGTTTAGAGGAATAGGTTTGCTCGTTGCTTCGGCATAGACACCATCGAACGGATCGAAGTAAGAAATTCTCACCGACGGGATGTTTGCTACATCCTCATGAAGGGCACGGACAGTGGTCCTGAAAATTGACTTTCTGGGGAGCTGAGCTTCCAGCCGCTCTACTCTCTGCTTGGCTACACGAAAGTCACCTGTACTACTAAGATGAGACAAATTGAGCTGGATTAAAGACTCTTGATCACCAGACCCGCTTACCGTCAGCTCTAATGTAATTGGATCACCCACCTTAGCATCTGTCGGGTAACCATTAGCGCTCAGCTCAAAACGACCAACCAAACCAGAAAAGTCGACAGGTCGTCCAGCGCTTGGGAGTTGCTCGACTGGCAAATTAAGCGGACTGGAGGCTATCACTATTCGACGGATATCACGTAAAACGCGACCAAACTGATCTCGTCTATTACGAAAACTAGCAATTCCCTCAAATGCAACGGTGCTAGAGAGAACCTTCAGTTGACCGGGATGGCGAGGTACAACGACAAGTTCGAAGGTCAGCGCGTCATACACCTGCCCTCCTTCACGCAAAGCACTCCGATCTGCGACTATTTCAGCACCGCTGACGATCAAACCTACTCCATCACTCTGCCGTTGAGGTATTGTGACATCGAAGTCTGTTGAGTTGAGTACCGGATGGCTAAAACTATGAAGACGCTGCGGTCCGAGTCCTTCTTGCCACATCCAGGTCGTAGTCAAGGTAATGGGTTGCCCAACCCAAACCTTTCCGGTATCCGCTGTTGTACGTAATCGGTAGTAGTCATTCGAAGGAGGCGCGACCGCTGTCACAGTGAATGAATTTGTAGACAACTGCTGACCATCGACTGCAAGGTCGATAGCTGGAATATCTAGGTGCCCCTCCTTGCTAATAACTAATTCGTAAGAAATAATATATCTTCTCTGTATATGACGTGTAGTTCGACCATTTACGATGGTTATAGACTGACTATTGTTAGGGCCTGACGAAAGCAGCCGAACGGAGACGTCAAGCAAATCCGGCAAGCCTACTTCCGGCTTCGCGTCGCTCCCATCGACCGATATCTGCAGGACGAACGGAACACCAACTTCAACTTTTTCAGTACTGACCTCTGCCCATGCCTCAAGAGATTGAGCACCGATCACTACGGCAAGACCACATATAAAAAAGGTTACGGTTAACACAATTCGAACCGAGCGGAAATTGAGTAACTTTGTAGCTACCAATCGCGTTCCACCAGCTTACTTTGGATTTGATCCATACTAGCCTGATCTGCACGCTCTTCTTCCTCAGAGATAATCTGATCAGGAAAGTCGTCCCGCGGCATTTTCTGATCTTGCTGATTATATGACGAAGATAGCTGACGCTGAGTCGTAGCGCCTTCATCGTTGAGATATTGCTGTTCCCCATCGCTAAGATTATTAGGTTCATCCTGGCGCTTCTCCGGCTCCTTCGATGCTGCCGAATCCGCAGACGGATCCTCTAAAGGTGGAAACTGCTCGAATAGTTCCTGCATCCTCAGACGAGTGACTTCCAAATTATGGGCGGCATCGCTAAACAGAGGGTCGAGATCAAGTGCACGTCGGTACGACTGAGCCGCTGATTTTAGACTATCAAGAGCTGCCTGCGGATCACCTATAGCAGCAGCACCTTCTGATGTCATCGCTTCTACCACAGCGCGTGCAGCAACGTTCCCCATAGCGAAATGGCCAGCCGTCTGAATCTCAGAGCTATGAGCTTCTTGGACAGCCTGCCGTAGCAACTCTGCGGCAGCATCCATATTACCTGCTCGATAGAATGCAATACCAGTGTCATAAGACAGCTCGATGGCACCAGTACGCTTCGACGCAGCGATCCCAAAGGCCTCCGCTGCATCTAAGAACCGTTCTTCTGCATACGCCTGAAACCCGTTCCTTTCGGCCTGCTCAGCAATACCGGCGGCATATACCCCGCCAGGATCTGACACGAACGCTGCTACAGAAAGAACACATAAGGTCAACAGGGATACTGGCAAACGGATAGTACGTTGATGCCTTTGCCCACGGCTCTGACGACGAGCCAAATCAGGTATTACAAATTCAAGCGCTAAGAGTATTAGTGCGACTATCAGGAATAGCTGGAAGCGTTCTGGCACCACCTCACGCTCGGTGGTCTCAATCAACCTCCGTTCGGCACTAACAATCAACTGTGCGTACAAATCGCCCAAGTCAAAGTTTCCGGTCGCCACGTTCACATAACGGCCGCCAGGAGTGGCAGCAGCCAACTTGCGCAATCCGTCGGCTTCAAGCATCGTCAACACGGGCTCTCCATCGTACGTCAGAAAGCCGCCATTCGAATCGGGAGATGGAATTGGCTGGCCGTTACGATCATCTCCAAGCCCGACTACAATCAGACGCGCACCTAACTCTCCTAGCTCACTTGCTATATGCTCGGGAAGACTCCCCAAATCGCCACCATCAGTGATCAACACGATATCTCTAAACGGGTTTCTCTTACGTTCGAATATTGAATCACGAACAACCCGCAAGGCATCACCAATCATCGTTCCTCCCCGGGCAGTACTCTCTACAGATAGTCGATCTACCGCGAACCGCACAAAGCCATAATCAAACGTGAGGGGGCTCTTCACTACGGCACTGCCCGCGAATGCTACCAAGGCAATACGCTCGCCACTCAACACCTCCAGCATGTCCTGAATCGCTATCTTTGCTCGCTCGAGCCGGCTTGGTGATAGATCTTGAGCCAGCATGCTGCGTGAAACATCTACTACGAATACGACATCTCTCCCGTGCCGTTCCACAATGCGTGTCTCAGGAGTCCATCCCGGACGTGCCAGAGCGACGATTATCATGAATAGTGCGCTGATCATTAGAGAACTCTTAAGGAGACGGGTATTCCATTGATCAGGATCGGGCATTAGGCACTGCCCGACAAAAGTCCGGAGCGACCGTCTCCGAAGTATTCCGGCAAGCACAAACAATAATGTAACGATCGGCACGACCCAGAGTAGAAGAAAAGCCTCTGGAGCAAAAAGCCGTACTCCACTAGTAAGATCCATCTATCTAGGGAGACCGTCGGAATATAGTACAAGACAGAAAGACTGACATAACAACAGCACATAGTCCGGCGAATACCCATGGCCAAAACCGCTCTTGAAAATTCATGTATCGAACCGACTCAACCTCGCTTTTTTCCAATTTGTCGATCTCCTGGTAGATTGCAGCTAAGGATTCAGTATCTTCAGCAATACGAAATAGTCCGCCGGTACGATCGGCGAGCGCCTGCAAACCAGCCGTATCTACTAACTGACTATTTGGCACGCTAAAGTTCCCGAATGGCGTACGGATAGTCCGACCGGCTTCCCCGACCCCAATTCCTATAGCATAGATCTTTA
>CAZTZA010000014.1:34495-41066 GCA_964618015.1 uncultured Spirochaetaceae bacterium
CCAGCCTCGATAGGAGTGCGTTCGCCAGCGTTATGTCTACCATCGGTAAGCAGGATGATTACTTTGCTTTTAATCTCGTAGTCCTTACGATCACTAAGGTCTTCCTCTGCAATACGGAGTCGTGCCGCTGCCAGTGCCAAAGCGTCACCAATAGCTGTACCGTCTTGACTCTGTTCAGTTACCACATTCACATCCCGCAGAAATTCTTTAAGAGTCCCATGTGATAGCGTGAGAGGTAGCACTGTCTCCGCGTAGCGAGCGAAAGTTACTAGCCCGATTAGATCGTTTGGGCGCCCGTCCAGGCCCCTACCGTCGCCGTTTACAAAACGTTGAACTACCTGCTTTACGGCCTGTAATCGAGTCAAATTTTCGTCTTCACCAATCGGAGCCAACATGCTACCCGATCGGTCTACAACGATCTCGATCGCCACACCATGACTAACGTCTACTACCCGTTCTATACCGTCACGTGGTCGCGCAAGCCCAACGACCAGTAACGATAGCGCTATAATCTGCAGTGCAGCCGGTAGCCAAAGTAGTCGGCGTCGCAACGAGGGTTTCACGTCAATCGGCACCATCACGGACGGGAAAACCACTCCGGTGCGAATACGCGTAATCCAACCGCGAAGGATCGGTAACAACGCGACGACCCCCAGCAACGATAGTGCCCATGCTTCTGAAAAGTTCACCGGCCTACCTATCCCTCAGCTTCTGCGAAAACGGTCCCGTCTGAGGTGGCTCGTACGAAACCACGCGCGGTTTCAATTATGTAATGGGTATCCTCGGGTGCGGGCTTTGCTTTGGCGAACTTAACAGCATCGCAAGCCTGAAGAAACCTTTCCAGTGTCCGCTGATTATCACTATCAAAAGCACGTGAAGTCTCCGCTAAAGAAAGAAACTCCTCACTGGTTTGCTCGGGAGCGTTTAGGCCAAACTGCCTGTCTATATAGCGGCGCACGATAGAAGAAACCTCTACATAAAAACGATTTATGTCATTTTTAATAGAAACATCTTGTTCAATACCTTCTAAAGCTCGTAACGCAATCTTAGCCGGAGTCTCTTCAGGAACTGGTTTTGCCAAGATAATCCGACGTCTCCAGAGAATAATTACAACCGTGATTATTCCAATAACTATCCCAGATAGAACAAAAACTATCAGCCGCCACCAACGAACAGAGGTGCCAAAAGGATCACCTACCTCTCTCAATTCGGCCTTATCTTTGTTAGCAAGTACCGAGCTTACACGAACCGTAATCGGTTCGGTCAAAAGAGACGAAGTTTCCTGGCCCTCCGACAGCCAGCTAATCGCCATTTCCGGAATCGAGTACTGTCCCGATAGGAATGGCTCAAGAAAGTACCGTCGAAGATGACGGGTACGACCATTATCTAATAGAACTGGTTGCTCTGTAAGAAAATTGACTACAAAGCCACTTGTAGCCATCTGATCTCCGGATGGAAGTTGTACGTTTACGCCTTCGAGAACCTCCGCCTCAATCTCAACTAGCACCCGTTGAGAAGTGTCGATATCCAGCGTTTCTATCCGTTGCCGCAACAATATTGAATCGCCGCGATAGAGACGTTCGATCTCCCATGCTCCGTGGCCTAAGACAGACTCAGATTTTCCTCTGCTGCCACCAAGCTCACAGCCGGAAAAAAATATAATCAACGTAGCTATCGAAGCTATGACTCCGATAGCTGCTGCCCTTCTGATCAGGATTGCGCTGACCTCCGCCCCCTGATTTTAAAGAAATGTACCAATCTATCTGTCCAATTTGAGTCCGTCTGAATCGGTAATTCGTCGATGCCCAGTTGGCGAAGACGTCGGCTCAATGCCTCACGACGTTCGCGAGCACGCTGCTCATAATCATGACGTACGCGACGACTGCCAGTATCAAGTACCATGAGTTCTCCCGACTCAGCGTCTTGGAGTTCAAGCAATCCGACTGTAGGAATATTTTCCTCATGCGAATCGGCAATTGAAACTGCGATCAGATCATGGCGACGGGCCGCCATGCGTAATTCGATATCTAATTCCGCCATTCGCTCCAACGAATCCTCGTCCTGGTTTTGTCGCCTTACTAATCTTGACCGCCACAAACCATTCAAAGGAGAAACAAAACTTTCTAAGAAGTCGGAAATTAAGAATACGGTCGCTCGCCGGCGCTGAACACGATTAAGATATTGTATCGCTGCAGATAGATCGGTCCCAGATCCCACTGGCTTAATTGATAAGATCTCACGAACAATGCGCAATACGTGTGTAATCCCTTTTTTGGCGGGGACAAAGAGTTCAATCTGATCGCTAAACGCTAACAGCCCTACGCGATCGTTCTGACGAGACGCAACAAACGAAACCAAAGCAGTCATTTCTGCTGCGACTTCAGTCTTAGTCTTACCTTTTGAGCCGAACCGGCCAGACGCGGAAACATCTACCACAAAGAAGACCGTTAGCTCACGCTCTTCTACGAATCTTTTCACGTGTGGACGACCAGTACGCGCAGTCACGTTCCAGTCAATAGTGGTCACATCGTCTCCCGGCTGATACTCCCGCACTTCTTCGAACTCCATCCCCTGACCACGGAAGACACTGCGATACTCGCCTGAAAAAGCGCTATTCACCGCTCGACGTGTTCGTAACTGGATAAAGCGGATCGTACGAGTCAGTTCTGGAGAAATCATGGGACCGGAAGCGAATTAAGGATCAGTGTGAGAAGGTCATCCGATGTACGTTCTTCGGCTTCAGCCTCATAAGTGACTACCACCCTATGACGCAGAACGTCCGGCGCCATTGTCTTTACGTCTTGAGGCGTGACAAACCCACGCCCCTGCAGCAAAGCATGTGCACGGGCGGCAAGAGTCAGGAAAATAGTAGCCCGCGGCGACGCTCCGTACTCAATAAAATTACCTATTTCAAGTCCAAAAGCATCCGGATCTCGCGTAGATCTAATCAAATCAACGATATACTCCTCGACCTTTTCATCAAGGAAAATACGATCTGCTATAGCCCTCAAACGAGCAAAGTCTGCAGGCTGAAGAATCCCCTCCACCGATTCGGCCGCCCCTGAACGTCCCACTCGGCGAAGTATTGCAAGCTCTTCTTCACGATTTGGATAGCCCTCTAATACTTTCTGCTTGAACCGGGCAACCTGTTCTTCTGGCAGAGGATAGGTGCCCTCTTGCTCAATCGGATTCTGTGTTGCCAGGACCATGAACGGATCGTCCAATAGATGAGTAACGTCTCCGATGGTCACTTGCCTCTCTTGCATTGCCTCCAACAACGCGCTCTGAACTTTAGCAGGAGCCCGGTTGATCTCATCAGCGAGTACGATATTGGAGAAAATTGGCCCCTTTTTCGTAGAAAATTCTCCAGTTCCAGGATGATAGACGAGGGTGCCTATGAGATCAGCTGGCAAAAGGTCAGGAGTAAATTGAATGCGATGAAAACTGGAGCAAATAACTTTTGACAGAGAAGTAACAGCAAGAGTCTTGGCAAGCCCTGGGACCCCTTCAATAAGCAAGTGAGAATTTGAAATCAGACCGATAAGCAATCGATCGAGAAGCCGATCTTGACCAACAATCTGCTTTCGCAATTCATTACGAACCGCCTCCAAAACTTCTCTTTCGGCTCTGACTTCCGCTGCAATCTCACCTATATCCATATCAGAGCCTCTCATCGATACTTGGCACGCAAGATAATTGGTAGACACAAGATATCTGCAGATCATCCTGTATCATATAAATTGGATGCTGAATCTGGTAGTTAATCGATTGTCGGCAAATGCATCGGTTCAGCAAAATCACGCTTGAATATATCCGCTCAAACACGCCAGCGTGTCCATCAATAGGCATTAGTTACATTTCACCTCGCACATTCTATCCTGCAACAGTTTTCACTGAACTTACAGATTCTGAAAAGAGAAATTGGCTGAGGACCGACCGACCCGCATCATGCGGCCGATGAAAGGTCCAAAGCGATCCTCTACAGAACCAGTAACACCAGTAATCCTTCCCGCTATCCACTCAGCAGATACATTGGAGTAGGAGTTACCCATACCTGAAAAACCAGCGACGCCATGCACATTTCGTTCCGGGTCAAACAACCCGAGCAGAGGAAGTCCGTCGCCTGTGAACCCCTGGAGGCCAGCCCAACGATGAGTAACCGGTGCGTTAGCGAGTTCTGGGAAGATTATTTGCAACTGGCGTCGCAGACGCTTCTCATGCGAAACGGTTGGCAACAAGCCATGGCGAATCAACGCTGGATTTCTCCTACCTTGAACCGTGAAAGGGAGTATCACCTCTTGGTCTCGACGTCGTGCACCCCCGAAAAGCAGCCGAAACCGGCCGTCAGGTTCACGGATATCCCGCCACCATGCTTCCTGCGTGCCGAAACATCCTACGCAAGGTCTGCTTTCCATCGGTGCGGTCACCAAAACTTGTCCTCGTTCGGCTCTGATCTGTTTAGCCAAATCCGGCAAGATATGAGGCGATAGAGCGTTAGTCGCAAGAACCACACTGGAGCATGAGATGCTCCCTGCCACAGTCTTGACTGTCACTGAACCAAAGCCACCCGCGATCTGCTTCACTATGGATCGTTCAAAAATTTGCGCTCCGCTTAGGCTTGAGACAGCTCTTCCAAGACCAACAACGAAAAAACCTGGATGGAATTGCGCGTCTTCCAAAAATCGCATGCCCCCTGCAAAAAGTCTGTTGCCTGTAACCCGCAAAGCTTCCTCTTCGTCAATCAATTCAACTTGAAATCCGTCCTCAGATAACAGCGCATGTTCTAAACTGTACCTCTCTAACTCGTCCTCTACATCAGCACGATCGCGACGTGATAGCAAATACTCACCTAAAACCTCGTAGAGGCAGTCAATCTCATAGCGCTCGATCTGCCTGACTAAAAGCTGTCGATTGTATTCGATAAGCTGCATATGAGAGTTGGCTGTTTCTCTGCCTTCACTTGCTGTCAGAGATGCATAGCTTGGACCAGCACCCGAAACGATACCACCTTGGTTCCGTGAGGAAGCACCTGCTCCCACAAATCCACCGTCAACAACAACCACTGTGGCACCCCGTCGAAGAAGAGCCTCTGCCACCTTGAGACCAGCAATGCCGGCACCGATGACTGCTACTTCAGCGGAGATTTTCCGCTCCAGACGAGGGTAGGAAGGCCGTTCGAAATCAAGCCAATAAGGCATTCCAAATTCATCAATGCGGGACCTATTCCCACTCATTTTCGCGGGCCACTTTGGAAACGGCATACTAAAGCATCAATGTAACTGGCCCCGAAGCAGATCGTTTGCTGTAGCACTATCTCCATGCGCAGATTAACTGAACCAGTGTCTAAGTTATGGCCACCATTCTTGGAGCCGCGGATCATCATGCCGTGATCAACAGTCACGGTTTCGAATAAGCAAGGAAGCGTGTCTTTCGAGATCATAGACACGTCCTGAGCACGTCGTGCAATGAGTAGGTAGTACAGGTGAGCATGACTCGGTGCAGCCAAGGAACGTCGACACAAATCAACCCTAGCGTAGAGGCTCGAAACATCGTCGCATGCGAACTCCCGGGCCGATCTGATCTGCAAAAAGTTGGTCAACTGCATCCCATTCAAAAAATCGACAAAATCCTTAGCATTCACTATATCGATTGCAACGCTTCCCATCGAGACATAACATTCAATTTAACCCAACCACTAGAAACACAATTTTTCCGCCAATAGATCCGTCGATAGTGTGTGCAAACCATTGTTTCGATATCAGCAGATCAGATTGTCTCCAGACGGTTCCCTTTTTCCAATTTATCTATAACTTAGAAAAAATATACCAACTACTACAAATACCGGGGTCTATGCATGATTCAGTCCGGTACTAACCGTCCCTTCAGAAGAAACTATCCTGATCAGGAGATGCTCCGTGGAGAGCATCAGTTCTGCCGGTACTACTGAAAGTCCATTTCAGATGCTATCATGGAAATTTCTCCTGTATGCACTACCAACAAGAAAGATCAGAAATTCGCAAACCAAACGGCAGAAGTGTTCCCAAGACCATTCCTGGGATTTTTTTGCTGACCCAATTCAAGCTGTAAATATGAATAATTCTCTACTCCTGATCGATAGCCATCAACATGTCTTCTGGCATGGACGTGATGACGACGGCCTGATCGCTGATCTTGACGAGCACGGGATAGAAAAAGCTTGGCTTTTAACCTGGGACGACACTATCGAGAATGCGGCTGATGTTCCTATTCGATTACTTGACCCTCGTTTTAAAACGATGGGTAGCAACGAGAGCCTAATCCCACTACATACAGTTATCGAAACCTGCCGCCGTTATCCCGATCGATTTATTCCAGGTTATTGTCCCCATCCTCTCGATCCACACGCTGTTTCTAAGTTAAAAGCAGCAATCGATATCCATCGCATTCGTATTTGTGGTGAATGGAAGTTCAGCATGCTCTTTGATGACCCTCGCTGTATCGAGCTATTTCGGACTGCGGGAGAAAAGAAACTGCCAGTTGTACTACATATAGACGTCCCGTACCTGCCCCCAGCTGGAGGTAGGTACGTCGG
>CAZTZA010000015.1:0-20812 GCA_964618015.1 uncultured Spirochaetaceae bacterium
ATTCTATCTTCGGCCCAGGAAGCCCGTGAAGCTGGCGCTAAGCTATTAGGCTGTCCCGAGCTCTGCGTTTGTGGCTACCCACCGATGGACCTGTTAGATCACGATTCGTTTATAACAGAAAACCGCGACGCCGTTCACCTTCTTAGCCGGCGCCTGCCACGCGACCTCGGTGTAGTTGTCGGTCATGTCGCTCCCAATCCGACTGGCTCTGGTAAGCCGCTCTATAATTCGGCGTCACTCCTCTCAGGCGGCGTTGTGATCGGCTCCCAAGCTAAATCCCTGCTCCCCACTTACGATGTGTTCGACGAACGGCGCTATTTCGAACCCGCTACAGACTGCCGGCCCCTTCAATTCGCTGGTGAGCGCATCGGGCTAACCATTTGTGCGGACATCTGGTGGGAATCTTATCCAAATCCCCCTGGCTCCTACAATCGTGACCCTGTGTCCGAACAGACTGCTCTGGGAGCTACTTTGATTATTTCTCCCTCAGCATCACCTTATTCTGTTGGTAAGCCAGCACTCAGGTGTGCCCGACTCTCTCAAGTCGCCTCCGTCAGTGGTTGTCCGACTTTGTACGCCAACATGGTTGGCGGTAATGATGAATTAGTCTTCGATGGCCATTCTATGGCCTGTACTCCTGACGGACGACTTATACATTGTTCGCCCGGGTTTCGCGAAGATGTATCGGTGATCGACACCTGTTCAAAGATCAGTGCGGAAATACCTTCCGACAACTATGCCGAAATAGAGGCCGCAATAGGCGTTGGCCTACGGGACTATCTCTCTAAAACTGGCCACGAACGGGTCTGTTTGGCACTTTCTGGTGGCATTGACTCAGCCGTGGTGGCAGCCGTCGCCGCACGACAGCTTGGCTCTGACCGTGTTACTAGCTTCGCGCTGCCGTCACGATTTTCCTCCGATGGAAGTCGCAACGATGCTCAGTCTCTGGCTCATTCACTCGGAATAAATTTTATGCTTCTTTCAATTGAACCCGCACTTAAAGCTTTTCTACAAACGCTGTCCCCGGTGTTCAGCAACCGTCAGCCCGATACGACCGAAGAAAACTTGCAAGCCCGTATCCGTGGCACATTGGTTATGGCATTCGCAAATAAAACGGGGGCTCTCGCCCTAGCCACGGGCAATAAGAGCGAGCTTGCTACTGGCTACGCAACACTATACGGCGATATGGCCGGCGCTATAGCGCCTATTGGCGATCTCTGGAAGACACAGGTATACGCGCTGGCTCGCCACATCAACGAAAACGGTATGGTCATACCGTCCGCTACCCTAAACAAAGAGCCTTCGGCGGAGCTTCGCCCAAACCAGTTCGACAGCGACTCATTACCACCCTACGACGTGCTGGACTCAATCCTACAGCTCTACGTAGAGCAAAGTGCCGGCATCGAGGAAATCGTCGCTGCTGGCTATGAACAACCGCTTGTGCGACGCGTAATCCGGATGGTGTCGCTCGCCGAGCATAAACGACATCAAGCCCCTATTGTGATCAAGTTGTCCTCACGAGCCTTCGGTTCGGGCCGCCGCTTCCCGATCGCCCGCTACATCGATCCCCCTGACGCTGCCAAGGCCTCTATCCCAAGCTCACAGGCCGCGCAAGGCATCTGAAGAGCCCATTCTTCCAACAACTCTGGGTGCAACTCGCCAATACGACCAGCTGCGATCTGGCTATTTCCAACCACCACCTCGGCGGCACGCCCCGGCGAGAACCTCGGATCTGTGCAAGCACGAAGCCGGTAACTGATTCCCAGGTAGTACAGCAGACCTGAAAGGTGTTCGCTGACATCGTTAAAGCCAGCTTCGCCATCAGCCAGAAGGAATCCCAGGTTAGTAAACGTAATGGTACCGCTTGGCTCCGTAGCATCGCGCCGAGCGATTTTGCCTACCTCAAAAAGCCTATGTGGATAGACCGCATGAGCACTAGCCGCCTCGCAACGAAGAAGACTCGGAAGAGTGGAGGCCCGAACGACTGCATAGCTTTCTGAAATTGGATTAGCTATCCGAAGGACCTGCTCGTCAAGCTCCGAATCGCCGGCGGTGCGCATCCGCTGGACATGTTCTTGATAAGAACCAAGATAGCTAACCATGATTTCTTCGTAGCCTAAACCGACCATCAACGCACGCACACGACGACTAAACTGTTCGAGATCAGTAAGTCTGCCAGCAGTGAAGTCCTCTGGTAAGGTTGGCCGGAATGATTCGAGACCGCGGCCAATCATTACCTCCTCAACGACATCCACTGGATGAAGAAAATCGTTACGGTATGGGGGCGGTTGAACTACTATCTCTTGGTCGCAAGCCTCCGCTTCTACACCTGCTTTACTCAGGTATCCAATTGCCTCATCAGCCTTTACCGGTTCACCTAGCAGCTTCCCCACATAGGAGAGCTCAACTCTCACTGGATCCTGAAACAACATCGGCGCTGTCACCTCGCGTCCGAACGGTGTGTCGTAGGAATAACGAGTTGTCACAGGATGGATAGCGTAGCCAGCGTCAGTCAGATCGCAAGCTACAATCGAGGCAACTAGTAGCAGGTGATGTAAGTCGGTGCCTGTAACCTCCACAAATAAGTCGTTGTCGTCGGCGATTACCGATCCTAAGCCGGCGCTATTGATTACGGGCGGCATGCTAAGCGCCTGTCCATCCCCATCGATCAAAAACGGAAATCGCGACTCGCTCGCAATTATCGGACCAAACTCAATACCCTTCGGGTGCTTCGCAAGCACCTCGCGGAGACTCATCGATACCGCCGGCGAGTCGTCGACAGGTAGCGGCGTGAACGAAATTGCATCGGGATCAGCCGCCTGATAGCGAATTGGGTAGCGCAGCTCGCCTGCACGATAGACACCCATTGCAATCGAACGGCGCTTGCGACCAAAACTCCAGCAGAGCTTTTCCTGGGTCTGAATTAGGTCCATCAGCAAATCTTCACCGATCGGAGGACCGCTGGCCTGCAATCCCACAATAAATGGCCGTATTTCTTCAAGACGTGCATCTACCTCAATAACACGCCCCTCGTTTGGCAGGGAAACGTCGGGACGTGAAAAGCATTGATAAGGCTGCACCTTAAGGCCTAGAGAAGAGCGGAGCTGCCTCGCCAAGCCAGCCGTCGACCAGAGATCAGGACGGTTGGTATCATTAAGTTCAATACGGCGATTGGCACCCTCCACGTCATGCCCATCTAGTACTGCCTTTGCACTTGATAACAATTTTGAGAGTTGTTCGTCATCAATCGGTCTTTCCAAGAAACGCTCTAGGAGGCTATCGGACACGTCGATCTTTGGCATAGCTAATCGGTCCCGCCGGCGGTGCGCGCGCGCACACGCTCAATGTCTTCAGTAAATAAGTCGCGAATGGTATCCAGGCCAAGTGACAGAAGCGCCATGCGATCTATACCAAGCCCCAACGCTAACACTGGCACCTTCACTCCCATAGGTTCGGTCACCTCTGGCCGAAAAATACCAGCCCCACCCTACTCATCCCAGCCGAGCTGTGGATGTTTTAGCCCAGCCTCCACAGTGGGCTCTGTGAATGGGAAATAACCCGGCTCAAACTTCACCTCGGTCGCTTTTCCTACCTCAACCGCAAACAGCTCCAGCAGACCTAGTAAAGTTCGCAGGTTAGCATTTTCCGAGAGTACAATCCCTTCCGTCTGATAAAAATCAGCAAGGTGGGTAGCATCAACGTCATCGTAGCGGAAGCAGCGTACTACGCCAAAATATTTTCCGGGTATATCAGCTTTCGCCAAAGTTTTAGCTGATAGTACTGTACCCTGACTCCTCAGGATCAGCCGGCGCGTGAAGTCGCGGTCAAATTTATATCCCCAGCCACGGCTGCCGGTATCACCGCCGTGTTCATGAGTAGCTGCGACTCGGTCTATCAAATGCTGATCAACCGAAGTAGTGTGGGTAGGCTCGGCAAGATGAAATACGTCATGAATGTCTCGAGCGGAATGAAACTGCGGCATGAATAATGCGTCACAGTTCCAGAACTCGCTTTCCACAAGTGGTCCGTCAAACTCCTGAAATCCAAGCGACACTAGCTTGTCCTTGAGCTCGTCTAAGAAGGCAGCATAGGGATTATGCCGACCAAACAGCACTCGACCGGGCGGGGTTTCAACGTTGTACGGACGAATACCTCGATCCCGCCATGTGGCAGATGCCAACAGCTCGGCGGTAAACACACCGATAGGATCACTTTCGATAGAAGACGGGCGTTCGGAGAGTTGTGTAGATACTGTGATACCCGCTTCAGTGATACGGTGAAAGACAATCTCTCTTTCGTTAGTCCGAAACGCTGCCCGCCCTGAACCCCGCCTTCGGCTCATGCCAGAAAGCACCGCCCGATCTTCGCGCGTCAAAGCCGACTCCCGAAGCGGTCCGGATAGTGCCGCGTCCAACAACCGTCGAGCCGCGCCTAAATTCTCAACCTTAGAGTTGATTACAACCGCGCGCTTGCTCTCGTCCATACGGACCGCCTGCACACGAGATAGCGCGCCGAAGGCGGATCCTACGTCACGTTGGTCCAGACCTGTCCGCACAGCAAGGTCTGGCAGTGACATCGGTCCTTCGCTTTCGAGAACCCTTAGAATACGTTCTTCTGGCAGGCCATCTCCCTGATAGGATTGGCCAAGATCTGTTAGATCGTGCTCAACATTTTGCTCTCGACGCGTCTCTACGATCAATCCTTTGCCCGTGAGCCAAGAAATCGCCTGGTTCAGTTGGCCCAATACCATGCCAATATCGGCAGACTCTAGCTCTTCAGGGCTGTGCTCATTGCCGTCAGCCATCGCCAACAACGTATTTGTCTCTAAAGGATGAAGCTCAACGACTGAATCCTTGTTTTTTGGTTTTGACATTACCAGTCCTGCCTTACTCGAGCTGATGGTCAGAGCGCAAGCTCTGCCTCGAATTGTGTGACAGCATGACGCATGAACTTCAACTTCTCACGTGCCATACGAGCCGAAACAGGAAAGCAAAATCTCTCGGACTGCTCTAGACGTTCGCGTAGCAATTGCAGCACCCCTTCCATCGTCTTGTGATGATGCCAGAAGAAGGCGCTAATTGAGAGACGTGCAAACCCAATAGCACCGATCGCATCCAGCAGGCTTGCATCGTAGAGCAATTTTGCCTCCACGCCGACCGGATGATCACCTGGCTTATGTTCTTGAATTGCTTCGCATACCGTTTTGATCTTGCTTACATCGAAGCCTACTTCACTTAGAAGCACCCGTGCACGTTCCGCTACAACCCCTGAACCTGGTATTGGAGTCTCGATGTTGTGCAGAAAGCAGGCTGCATGCAGGACGTCGTCATCGTAATCCATCCCTTCGCCGATTTCCCTCGCCAGGTGGTAGACACGCGCTGAGTGCTCAAACCCAGAGGCCAAGCGACCCGCGGTCAGGTCTTTAACGTACTGAACTAACAGTTTGCGCATACGGCAGTGTAGCAACACCGCCGCCGCCGTGGATAATCAATGTCGATTGTATTATTATTACTTGCGGGATTTCTCAGACGCTCAGGATAGCCGTGCTTCGTGGGCTGTAATAAATAGGGTTCTTAGTACGAGAAATAGATGGCCGTGATCGCGCTGTGATAGAGGTAACCGGAGGCGCTCAGGACATGGAAAATCCGCGGGATCTAGAGGCTATCGACAGTGTCGAGGAAGCGCTCATTATCTCCGAGCCGTATAAACTTGTTTCTCGCGAACTAAAGAGCTCTGACACTCTGGTGTCTATTGGTCCGATACAGGTTGGCGGACAAGGAATCTCCGTGATCGCCGGACCAGCGGTGGTTGAGAGTCGAGCACAGATCCTAGACTGTGCTGCACTTGTTGCCGAGTCCGGCGCAGTTATGTTGCGATCTACGACCACTTCTTTAAAAAATTCTAGCAAGTCTGATCAGAGTCTTGCCCTCAAGCAGCTCAACTTCTTGCGTGAGGCAGGTGATCGTTACTCGTTACCAGTAGTCTGGCAAACGACGTCGATAAAGCATATAGATGCGGTAACAGAACTTGCGGACGTAATTCAGATAACCGCTGATGATTTACGGGACTCGTCGTTTCTACAAGCGATCAGCTCTACAGGTAAACCAGTGATCCTCAACCGAGGTGCTGAAGATAGTGTGCATAACCTTTTAATGTCTGCTGAGCGTCTGTTATCTCATGGCGCTTACGCAGTAATTATTTGCGAACAAGGCATCGAGACCTTGGAAACCACCGCTCATAATTTTCTTGACCTGTCGGCAGTGCCATCCGTACAAAAGCTTTCGCACGTGCCTATTGTGGTCGACCCCAGTTTGGCAACCGATGATTGCTATAATGTACCACCTATGGCCTTAGCCGCTCTTGCTGCAGGAGCGCACGGATTAATTATTGAGGTCCAGCCGGATAGCGATCACGCGGAGCAGGATCGCCTCCGAGCACTTCATCCAACACAATTTGAGCAATTGATGAGCGACATCAACGCACTTGCAGACGTTCTCAGCAAAGAGGTGACTCGGCTTCCCTTACGAACAGCTGCACCCGTAACGGAGCTGCTGCCACTCACTGCCGGGGAGATACCCAAAGTCGCATTTCAAGGGGAGATGGGAGCCAACAGTGAAATTGCTATCCGCCGTTTTTTGGCGCCAGCGAAACCGGTTCCATGCCGAGAGTTCAAGGACGTATTTCAAGCCGTACTTTCGGGCGCCTGCCGTTATGGCGCTATTCCGATAGAGAACTCACTAACAGGCTCCATCCACCAGAACTTTGAACTATTGCTACAGTTCCCGGACCTGACCATTATTGCAGATCGAAACATCCGCATCGTACACAACCTGATCGGTCGACCAGGAACCAAGATTGGCGACATCTCCCGCGTTTTCTCACACCCTCAGGGCTTGGCGCAATGCGAGAGATATTTAAGCGAGCACGCCGACTGGGAAAAGATCCCTTTTTACGATACCGCTGGTGCAGTCGCCCATCTGGCCCGAGAAGGGCTGATGAGTGATGGTACCATCGCTAGCGACGAAGCAGCGCAAACCTACCACATGCAGGTGCTCCAACAGGGAATTGAAGACAATCCACAAAATTACACTCGCTTTTTCCTGATAGCGACGGCTGACCATCCTTCGTTGACGTCGGCTGACAAAGCGTCCCTGGTATTTTCAACCCCCGATCGACCCGGCGCTCTTTCCGAGTGCCTCAAAGCGTTTTCAGTTCACGACCTGAATATGACCAAGCTGGAATCACGCCCCATCCCTGGTCGGCCATGGGAGTACCGATTTTACGTGGACGTAGCCCTGGGACCAAATGAGCAGGCTCTAAAAAACGCGGAAGATCAGCTACAAAGGCTAACGGCAAGTTACCGGATATTAGGAGTCTACAGTTCTTGATCATAGATCCTATAATTTACTAATGTGAAAATAATAATATAACTCTATGTCGGTTCGATAAGAACCTTAAACGGATGTTTTGTGCTTTAAGGCTAGACTGAGGGAGTGCTTTTCCCGATCAAGTAGGCGCACCTGTAGGTTCTGATTCATATGAGTTCAGGAAGATCGCTAAGAGATAATATCCTTTGGAAGGAAGAAGTCCTATCCAGTCAACTGAGGCTATGCTTACCATCACCAACATGGAACGCGTACAAGACATCCTCGTTCTTTACCAGACTAGCCCGGCGCTCGACACCGCGCCAATTGCATGGGCGCGATACGAGGCGTCGAAGGGTGCCGCCATTGAAGATTTGATCGAAGAAAGTGAACCGCCGTACAGGAACGCCCTGGCTGCGATGCGGGACGGTTGGCAAGTAATTCAGATGAGTGAGTACAAACAAAGATCGGCGAAGGACGGCTACATGTTCAAGCTGCGCCTTAATCCGGCACGACCTCAGATCAGGCTGTTTAACACTACTGGTCTGGACGACCCGGAAATTGACAGTATTCTTTCAACAGCGCATGGCTGGGAAGGAGACGAAATGCGCTACGAGATCATGAAGCGAGTTCAACTCTGGCGCTACGTGTCAGGACAACCGGATTACGATATGGGTGAGCGTTTCTTGCGCCGGCGAGAATACCAACCGCAAAAACAGACGGCACCGATATAGAACCATAACCTCCGTGCTCCTGAAGCCTTATCCTGCGAAAAGCATGAACGGAATCGGAAGCAAAGAGCTGCAAATCCTGGTGCTTCCATAGGAAATTAAATATTTCCAGATTCATGGTTCCATCAGCTCAGCACGTGGTTGAAAGATTCAAAGAGTCGGAAAGTTTCCATCGACACCTCTGATCAAATAGTGACCGCCAAAAGCATCTGACATTCCACCACTGTCAATCCTCCCGGAACCGATAAACCCAATCGCTTAAAGCACATTGCCGGTACAGCCGAGAGCGATACTCCCTTAGCCAATAGTAAGCACGAGCTGACCGCCCTTAAAAATGCGGATCTCCGCAGATGACTCGGAGATGGCTACGGCTAGTGCGTCGGTCGCTGCAGTGATTCCTGCTGCTGCTGCGTGACGAGCACCCAGGCCAGGAGCCTGTGCCGGCGAAGCGGGCGCGCCCAAGAAAGTTCCGGCAGACTCTACAACGCCGTCCCGTCGAATAATAAAAGCACCATCCATTAGTGCATATTCCTTGATGGTTTCATCTAGGCTCGGGTCTAGAATATTTCGCTCGTTTTCAGGGTAGCCCTTGAAAGGGTTCATTACTAGTTGACTCGAATGCTCCAACACTTGCGTATGCTCACCCAAGACAAAAAGAGCGCCTACCGAACTCCCCTCCCTACCGTGAGTCGCAAGTTCCCGCCCAATTTGCAGCACCCGCTCTAGTACGCCGCGCTGAGCAACCTCCCCTATCGGACGCTGATGCACGGAGACGAAGGTCTCGAATTCAGTACCAACGTCAGTTACCACAACAGTATCGAGTACACCCGTCTTAGGAAGCCCGAATACGTTAATCACGCGGTCGGCATAATCAATCAACCCCCGTGATAGCGCTAGCAAAATCGCAATCTCCGACTGACTAGAACGAGATGGAATCGGAAACGGAATTAGGAGGTGGTCGGCAAATCCTTTTGGTAAAGTAGGTTCGGCTGTGGGTCTGAAGCTAGCTACGATAGTTCGACGGTTACTTGCGAACATAGATGAGCCAACAAATTGCCTGACCACTGGAAGCGAAACGGTATCAACGTGCAGAATAATGGTGCTTGCCTCTACTTCCTCGGCTAATGCGGCAGCGTGGGCAAGCAAACAACTGGAAATCCTATCCGCTTCTGCACGTACTGGTAGGCTGTCACGTGTTGCAAGTAGCCGATAGAGATCGTCGGGTCGATCTGCAGATAAGAGACTTTCAACTAAATGATCATCTCGGAGCGTCCCTGCGATATCGCTAAGTAGCGCTAAATGCTCGTCTGGAACGTTTGCGTCGCCTAGAATCAGAAAAACCAACCTGACCTGACTGTCCTCTCCAGCATCGTAGTGAACGCCGTAGTCCGATCGGCCTACGACTACTACCATACGCCCGAACGCCGGTAGTTGCAGATGCGGAAAAGCGATTCGTTCGGAAATGCGCGAACTTAACGACTCCTCTCGTAGTCGGAGGCCTTCTAAAATCGAATCTTTATCCAGTGGACCAGCCGTTTTTGCGGCGGCCTCGACCATCTCAGCAAGCACGCCGAGTTTATCCCGACTGTGCAAAAACACCACTCGCTCTGGGTCGATCACCTCCCACAACTTCACACTCTCATTATGGCATTCACGGCCAAGCACGTATCCCCTTGCGAGATCCGTCGCGTACCCGTAGCGTTCGTCGATGCAAGACTATCGTAACATTGCACTATCCACCGTCACCGCTGCTCTCTCTCGGCTGGCTCCGGATGCCCTTTCCAGCGATCTTAACGTCTCTTCTCCGCCGGAAGCCGCGCTAGGCGACCTATCCGTGCCGTGTTTCCCCCTTGCAAAGGTACTCCGGCGCCCTCCCGTACAGATTGCCCAGGAATTATTGGTTGAGATCGAGCTGCCAGCCGCGTTCCAGCGAGTGGTTGCCGATGGCGCCTATCTAAACTTCTTCATTAAACCGGGCGATCTCATCGAGGGAGTAGTCAAATCTGTAAGAGCCGCTGGTTCCAAGTATGGCTCAGGAGGAACGGGCATCGGACTCACTGCTCTCTTGGAGCACACGTCGATTAATCCCAATGCGTCGCCGCACGTCGGTCGGGCTCGTAACGCTCTAATTGGGGACGTATTGTCACGCCTTTTACGTTTCGAGGGATACGACCTAGAAGTCCGTTATTTCGTCAACGACGTGGGAAAACAGATCGCACTTTTGGTAATTGCCGCAGACGATAAGGAGATCTCCTTTGGTGATCTCCTGAGTCTATACGTCGAAGCCAACGAACGACTCAAGAATGATCCTGCGCTTGAGCAAGAAACGTTTGATCTTTTGCGCGCACTGGAGGAAGGTGATACAGAAATCCGTCGTCGCTTTGCAGCCATCGTAAATGTCTGCGTACAAGGTCAACGCTACATCTTAGAGCACATAGGCATCCATCATGATCAGTATGATCACGAGTCCGAGTACTTATGGAGTGGTACCACAAAGCAGGTAGTGCGCCGTCTACGCGAAACCGGACGCCTTTCCACCGACGAAGAGGGCCGTTCAATTTTAGACTTGTCTGGCTACGACCTACCGTCACGCAATCCAGTTGTCGTATTGGAAAGATCTGACGGCACCTCGATGTATGCACTACGTGACATCGCCTATTCTTTGGACAAGATTGCCACTGGCGCAAATCGCAACCTTATCGTTTTAGGCGAAGATCAACGCCTGCATCACCGCCAGTTAGCAGCCGCTCTTGACCTGCTGGGGATGAGCGCTCCGGAAGTAGTCCACTACGCATTTGTAAGTCTAGACGACGCTAGCATGTCAACTCGGTCGGGGAATGCCGTACTTTTGGAAGACTTCATGGCGGAGGCGACGGAGCGGGCAAGTGCAGCGTTGGCCGAGCGAGGAGCAGAAATTGACCAAGCACGCGCGGAAGCGGTGGCTCATAGCGCGATCCGCTACAGCATTCTTAGAGTTGCGAACGAGAAGATGGTCCGCTTTGACTTTGAGGAATCTCTCAGTTTCGAAGGCGACAGTGGTCCATATCTTCTATATGGCTATGCCCGCATGTGCGCTCTGCTGCGGAAATACGGGAAAGCACTACCGGAAAAGGCGGACTTTAGTTTGCTTACTGATGATACTGAACTGGCTCTTGCTAAAGCTATCGCGGACTTCCCAGATGCCGTGGCCCGCACAATGCGAGAAGTAAGTCCTCATGCCTTAGCTGACTACGTGTACGGGTTAACACGAGCCTTCACCGCATTCTATCACTCTTGCCCAGTCTTGGACGCGAAAGCAGAGCTACGCGACGCGCGGCTTCTATTAGTTGGGACGAGCCGTCAGACGTTGCGTAATGGCATGCTTCTACTCGGCATGACACCTTTGGAACAGATGTAACGGTACTACAGGACATTTGAAAGTCCGAAAACTACGGGCGAATACGCTTGCGATCTCGCGGAAATAGTGTCGCTTCCTTGACGCTTTCAAGCCCCATGATTTTCTGAGTAAGGCGCTCCAAACCAATGGCGAAACCCCCGTGTGGCGGGCAACCATAACGAAATATCTGTAGGTAATCTTCCAGGGAATCGACTGACAAGCCGTTTGCTTCAATGCTCTTGGCCAACACATCATGCTGTTCAATTCGCCGACCACCAGTTGTAATTTCTACCCCACGAAACAGCAGATCAAAAGACATTGTCTTACCATCAGGAGCAGGGTGAGTATAGAAGGGGCGCTTGCGCTGTGGGTCTCCGTAAACGAAACAAGCCTCGGTTCCGTGGACAGTCTCCGCCCACATACAAAGCTCCCTTTCTACTTCAGGAGAAACCTCATAAACACGCTTTCCGAGCTGTTCAGAGGCTATTGAGAGCGCTTCATCGTGATTCAATCTGGGTATTGCATCAATAGATTCAGCGCTTGGCACCGTCGCGTTGCAGGCGGAAAGCTCCCGATCATTGCGTTCCGCGATCGCCTTGAAAATTGTCTTGAGGATACGCTGTTCCAGATCCATCAGGTCATGCTCGTTTGCAATGAATGCCATCTCAACATCAAGCGAAACGTACTCATTAAGATGACGTGGAGTATCGTGCTTTTCGGCGCGGTAGGCGTGGCCGATCTCGAACACACGCTCCAGGCCGGAAGCTACCATGGCCTGCTTGTAAAGTTGTGGCGACTGAGCGAGGTAAACCTCTCGGTCAAAGTAACGTACTGCAAAAAGTCCGGTGCCGCCCTCAGTGCCTGAGCCGATCAGTTTGGCTGTTTTTATCTCCGTGAATCCCTCATCTCGCAGGTGACTACCAAAAGTCTCGACTATCGTCGCCTGAACCTTGAAAACATCCAGAAATCTGGGAATTCGTAACGACAGCATACGATGGTCAAGCTGAGAATCAAGCGAAAGACTCTTAGCTCGGCTGTTGATTGCTATAGGTAAATCCGACGCAGCCAAGGAAAGCACCTGATAATCTTGGACTTGCATCTCGAACCCACCAGGCGCTCGATCATTAGCCTCGACCAAGCCGTGAGCGATGATTACTGATTCCAGCGGCAGATCAATAGAACCAGAGAACACTAGCTGGCCAATTCCGCTTCTATCTCGCAGCAATACGAACGCGACTTGACCCAGGGAACGAACCCGATGAACCCATCCGGCAACGGTTACCAGAGTACCGCGTGCAGCACTAAATTCCGCGACCAGCCTCCGATCAGTCCACGTCTTGGAGTCAATTTCCATATCCAGAGCCATCAGCTAGTACCCACTCTGGACTTGAGAATACGCCTCAATGGCTCAGGCGCCGCAAGCCCCCCGGTACGCTTCATAACCTCACCCATCAGGAAACCAATTGGTCGATGATCACCGCCCTGTAGCTGTGCCCCCGCTTCCGGGAAAGCCTTAATGGCCTCGTCAACGATAGAATTCAGCACATTATCATCTCCGATCAAGCGCAGCTCTTCCCGCTCAACCAATATATCTGGATCTATATCTTCTTCCAGTATCGATTCGAGCACTCCCTTGGCGATCTTTCCGGAAATCGTGCCGGAAGCGATCAAGGATAGTAGATCTTTTAGGCGTCCTGCAGTCAGTGGTGAATCTGCAATGGTCATTCCCGATCGGTTTAGTAGGCGACGTACGTCACCAGCAAGCCAACGCGCGGCTTGTTGAGGATCAGCGCCAGAAGAGACTGCCTCTTCGAATAAGTCCGCAGTTGCGCGTTCATCGCTCAAAAAATCAGCCTGTGCATCGGTAAGCCCATATTCACGCGCGAGTCGGTCACGCAAAGCAAATGGAAGCTCGAGCGGTACGGCTTTCACCTCTTCCAGAAAAACTTCATCCGGACAAAGCGGCGGAAGATCCGGTTCCGGAAAATAACGGTAGTCCGAGTCTGACTCCTTGACTCGCATCTGTAGGGTCACGTCGCGGTTTTCGTTCCATTGGCGAGTCTCTACTTGAATAACATCGCCCATTTCCAGCGCTTTTCGCTGTCGCTGTAGTTCGAATTCGATAGCACGTCCTACAAACTTGAACGAGTTGAGGTTTTTTATCTCCACTTTGTTGCCTAGGCCTGCCCCAGCTTGATTCATCGAAACATTAGCATCACAGCGCAGTGAACCCTCTTCCATATTCCCGTCACAGACTCCCAAATGGCGTACCACCCGTCGAAAATATTGGAGAAAAGCAATGGCTTCATCACCACAACGCAGGTCCGGAGCAGTCACAATCTCCACCAGTGGCGTGCCCGATCGGTTAAAGTCGAGCAATGATAACTCTCCGACATGTATCATCTTGCCTGCATCCTCCTCCAAGTGAACCTCGCGGATTGCAACAGCCCGTGGCGTTGAAAGCGGCGCCATTAGCGAACCATCAATGCCAATCGGTGCGCCGAACTGGGATATTTGATAATTCTTGGGAAGATCTGGGTAGAAGTAGTTTTTACGTTCAAAGACTGCTTGTGTTGTTAGATTGCACCCCATAGCCTGTGCGATAATGTAAGCCATACGAGCTGCTTCCCGGTTAAGAGCCGGCAGCACACCAGGAAATCCCAGACAGATTGGGCATACCCGGCTGTTTGGTTCTCCGCCAAACTCAACCGAGCAGCCACAAAATACCTTTGTGCGAGTGTTTAGCTGAACATGAATCTCCAATCCCACAAAAGTATCAAACTCTTGCGCGCTCATATCCACTCCTCTGAATATCCCGCCGGCCGGGACGGCGGATGTGCCTCAGCGTAGCGCCTAGCAACATCAAGCAACTGCTGCTCGCAGAAATTTGGACCAATCAATTGCATGCCGATCGGCAAATGCGACTGCTCTGTGGGAAAACTCAGCGCTGGTGCTCCAGATAAATTGGCCACAGTAGTGTACCGGTCAGCCACCTTCTGCTGAAACGGATCCAAACGACCACTCCCACGAGCAAAAGGTGGCACCGGATAGACAGGCATTAAGAGCAGATCAACCTGCTTAAATAAATGAGAAAGCTCATTGCGTAATGCGGTTCGCACTCGTTGAGCTCGGAGATAGTAGCGATCGTGGAACCCTGATCGCAACACATATGTTCCTGCAAGGACACGTAGCTTCACCTCATTTCCAAAGCCAGCCGAACGCGACTCGATGATAGTTTCATCTGCTGAATCGCCTGGGATACGCACTCCGTAGCGAATCCCATCGAAACGAGCCAAGTTGGCGCTGGCTTCGGCGCAGGAAATTACATAGTAGGCGGCTGCGGCGTAGCGTAGCGTGTTTAGATCGACGTCGACTAACCTGTAGCCGAGGCTAGAAAGCTGACCAACGACCGCATCAAGCGCTTCACGCACTTCCGGATTAGTCAGCTCCTGACGGCAGGAAAGCGGAACACCTATAGTGCGTACTTCATCGAGATCAGGCTCGCCTGAGACAGTAGACTGATCCCGCTCGTCAAGCCCCGCAATCACGTTAAGGACTTCACCGCATAGTTCCGCTGACTCCGCAAGGATGCCGATCGCTTCCAGCGATGAAGCGTAGGAGACTAGGCCGAACCGTGAGATCAGCCCATAGGTGGGTTTCAAGCCGAATACGCCGCAGAACGATGCCGGCTGCCGAACCGATCCACCGGTGTCCGATCCGAGGGCAAACGGCACGATACCAGCCGCAACCGCCGCTGCCGACCCTCCGCTCGAGCCACCAGGAACCAGGTCCGTGTCCCATGGATTAGCACATCCGCCGTGCACAGATATCTGGGTATCTGAGCCCATGCCGAATTCATCAAGGTTGGTTTTTCCAGCTACGATGGCGCCAGCACTTTGAAGTCTTTGTACACAGGTTGCGCTAAAGGGTGAAATATGGTCGCCGAGCAATGCCGAGGCGCATGTGAGAGACTGGCCGGCAACGGCAATGTTGTCCTTCACTGCGAATGGCATGCCATACAGGTCACTATCGGGATCGGCCTCCTGTTCAGTCTTAAGCGGACCCTGCAAGAACGATACGACTGCATTAATCCTCTCATTCCAGCTATGAGCATAACTAAGCCAACGATTTTGAATGGTTTCATCTGCCAACGCTAGACGCCAGCGTGTATCGATAGCCATCCGATCAGATCCTGGCCGCTACAGAACGTTCGGAACGACGATGAACCGCTGGTCGCGGTCTGGTCCCGCCTCCACTGAGTCATAGACAGTCGGCAGTGGGGCGAGGACATCTTCTCGAAGTCTTGTTCCAGTCATAAGCGGATGGGTCGTGGGTTGCAAATCGTCGACATCAGCTTCCGCGAGTAGGGCAAAGTACTCGACTATACGCTCCAACTCCGCTATCAGCTCTTCGCGTTCGTCCGGGTCAACACGCAGACGAGCCATCGCGGCCGTTTGTTCCAGTGCCCCAGGGTCGATCTGGCCCACTGACCGAGTCAACCACCATCCCTTGCCACTGTCAATAGTTGCGTTTTCGAAGTTGATATAGAACTGGTTTTGACAGCTGCTCCAAAGTATATGGTACTATGAGGTGTTGGATTCTTCACCACTCGTAGGCACCTGCAATCACGAACGAAACGCTTGAACCCAAGCCGCGGCTCACCTCCGTTCAACGGGACGAGCTCCCTCGCGTCCTTTACGGAGAGCAAGCGTTGGTGGACCTCTTCGATGCCACCTGGGAACTGGTGCCTAGTTATTGGCGCCGCGGAAATCCAGGAAGCGGATTCGGCCTTACCTTCACTGATCCGGAAAGCGACAAGGTAAGCCAAGTCGAGGCCTGCTGCTCAACGTTTTCGCTGGTTTACTCCA
The DNA here is from genome assembly GCA_964618015.1 of uncultured Spirochaetaceae bacterium. Lineage (GTDB taxonomy): Bacteria > Spirochaetota > Spirochaetia > SZUA-6 > Bin103 > CATQHW01. The sequence goes on from CAZTZA010000015.1 coordinate 16,340, forward strand.
ACAGGCACTTTCCAGTCGAAGCGCAGCTTGACGCATTCTACGGAAAGCAAGAGCCGTCGGGTGCAATCCGTGGGGAATACAGCATGATCGACGGAAAACCTGTTATAACCAAGGCTAACCCTCATGGGGTTCAGCCACCACTCTTCGCGTGGGCTGAGTACAACATTTACCATCGTCTTGGTTCCAAAAAACGCCTACGTGAAGTTCTCCCAATTCTTGAACGTTACCACCAATGGATCCAGGCAACCTTCCGCCGAGAAAACGGCCTGCTTAGCGTCCCACGCCAAGCACTATGCATGGGCAACAGCCCACGCGAACGCATCACCTATCCGGTCGATTTCAACGCACAGCAGGCCGCAAGTGCGGCCTTTATCTCTACGATTGGCGATACGCTAAATGACAAGGAGATAGCCTTCCGCTACAAGCGAGAGTATTTTGCATTAAAAACTCGCATTCAGTCTTTGATGTGGAACGAGCAAGACTCGATCTACTATGACCTAGACCGTTCAGGCAACCATATCAAGGTGAAAACAATCGCGGCCTTTTGGACGCTTTTGGCAGAGGTTCCAAGCGAAGAGAACGCTCGCCGCTTAATCACTCACTTGTCCAACCCCGCCACCTTCGGCGGAAATCATCCTTTCCCAAGCCTATCGGCCGACGAAGATCTCTACGACCCTTACGGTGGTGGCTATCGCGGCTCTGTGCTTCCGTTCGTCAATTACGGAATCTTTAAGGGGCTCGAGCGTTATGGAAAATTGCTCGAGGCTCGTCAGTTTGCGCTTCGCCATCTTTTTGCCATGCACGATGTCTTAGTCCCAGAAAAGGGTCTTGGAGCCTTGTGGGAGGCTTATGCTCCAGAACACGAAGCTCAAGCTAAGTGGATAGGAAAACGAGGATTCCCGCGCAAGTCTTATCTGCCGGTCGTTGCCCTATCCACCGTAGCCTCAGTGATAGAGAACGTTCTTGGGCTCTCGATCTCGTTACCCCGTAAAACCGTCGACTGGCGATTACCTCAATTAGAGGAAATGGGAATCGAAAATCTCGCCCTGAAACGCAACCTCGTCACCATCATGAATGAGAAACGTGAGCGAGGCTGGGAAGTCCAGTTAGAGTCGGAAAAACTCTACTACCTAGCAATCCATGTGTTGGATCGCCGCCGAAAGACACTCCCAATACCCTCAGGCAAATGCGGAATTCTGATCGACAAGCTATAGACCTATAATTGGCATTCATGAACATACCTGATCAAATCTAAAAATCAGATGTTGATACGTTCTAACTATGTTATTATCGGTATCTTATATAGTATATAACAAACGATTTAAAGAATTTTCAATCGTCTCTGTTCTCCGATATTTGCGCTATGTTATATATGAAAATTTTAATAACCCTGGGAACAAAAGCGTGAGTAGACCGATCTCCTCTAATATTTCACAAATAAAGTTTGCTATATCACTCGTACAGAGGTTCATGAAATCCTGAGCGTTGCATATTCGCAATATCTTTGATCAATAATATTTATTCTCTAATTACCTCGGGCACTTACTTTTAACAGAAATTGGTTTTTGCGTTTACTAGTATTCGTGAAAAGAATACCTATAGTGCAGTACGACCACTCAAGGCACGAGCGAGGGTAAGCCGATCAGCGTATTCGAGATCCCCGCCAACTGGCAGTCCTAGAGCAAGCTGTGTTATTGCAATAGGGGTTTCTGGATCTTGAAATTCTTTTAAACGCTCGCGTAGAAATAATGCAGTCGTTTCTCCCTCTACCGTGGGGTTAGTGGCGAGAATGACTTCACGTACCCTTTGGTCTGTAATCCGTTGAATCAAGGAGTCAATAGCCAAGTCAGATGGCCTAACGCCTTCCACAGCAGAGATGGCTCCACCGAGCACATGGTAGAGGCCCCGATATGACTGGGTAGATTCCATGGTGATGACATCCTTCGATTCCTCGACGACGCAGATTGTCGTGGCGTCTCGGGTTGGATCAGAGCAATGAGCGCAAAGTAGACCCTCTGCGTAAACCCCACAACGATCACACGGCCGGGTATCGCGTTTGAGCGCTATCAAGTCCCGAGCTAAGGACTCGACAAACTCCACGTTGGCGCCCAGGAGGAAGTAAACAAGCCTCGCTGCACTTTTCCGCCCCAATCCGGGAAGACGAGAGAATCCTTGGACTAGCCGATCTAGCGTCTGCATCAGGAACCCGGGAATCCAGTTGGGAAATTAAGGCCAGGACTAGCCTGTTCCTTGATTGTCTCACGCACTTTACGTAGCGCATCCCCTAGCGCAGCCGCAATCAGATCCTCCAACACTGAACGGTCCTGCGTTTCAGCCAGGGTCGGATCGAGTGTCACCTTTATCACCTCTAGACTTGCTGTAATTTCCACCTCCACCATGTCACCGCCCGCCGATCCGATGACGCGGACCTTAGCCAACTTCTCCTGCATATCTTCCATCTGCTTTTGCAGCCCTTGGAACATCTTAAGGACGTCAAACGGATTGTTTCCCATCGTTCTATTCGCCTCCGGCGTTTACGATTTCACCGCGAAAGACACGTCTGACAGTTTCAGCACTTGCTGATTCCTCTCCTCGATGATCTTCGCGTTCCTTTTCTTCAGAAATGATGTGGACATTAACCGTACCCGATCCGATTATCCCGAACGCTGATGCGACTTCAGATAGGTGCTGTCGTACTACTTGCGCAGAATATCGTTCCTGATCCACAAATGAAACATCAAGTACGTTATCTTTGTGATCGAACGTCCGTGCGCGCTCTAAAGCAGATGCTAGAGAAGGTTTATCCTTTCTCAACGCCATCATAACACGCCGAACCGGGTCATTTGCTGAATCGTCGGGATCAGTTTTCACTGATTTAATTTCTAATAATTCCTGCGAAGTTATCTCTTCTATGGATAACGAGGGTGATGATGAGTCTTCAGTTTTTGCTATAGCAGCTTGCAGCTCCCGAAGACGTACCAAAATTTCTGATGGTGTGATTAGCCGGTCGAGTTCCGCCAGTCGACTAAGTACCAATTCAGCTTCGCATCGCTCATTCAGTGCTCCCTTGAGGTTTCGCTGCGCCTGTAGCAGCAGCTCGACAGCCTTTTCCGCCTGCTCGACGGATAGCGCGTCAATCACCGCTTTTGGAAAGGATGCCATGGGAGCAGCCAACCAGCCATCTCGGTTCAGACCATGCCGGATGAATAGAACGCTACGGAAATAGTCGACCAACTCTGCAAGGAAGTGATCCACGGATACCCCTCGAGATAGAGACTGATCGAAGGCTATCAAAGTCTCGGGCACATCCCCGGTAGTTATGGCAGTAGCAAGATCGTTAAGATCGTCGAAGCTAAGCATGCCAATGCTGTCCCGTAGACCCGCCAATGTCACGGTTTCAGCGCCTTGGCCCATAGCGCCAGCTATTACTTGATCAAGGATCATAAACCCATCCCGTAACGATCCAGCAGCTTGACGGGCGATCCAGTGCAACGCATCGTCGTTTACGGATGCATTTAGTTCCGTGGCTGCATCGCGTAAACAAGCGATTATGCGCTCGTGTTCGATGAGGGAAAACCCAAAGTGCTGACAACGCGAACGCACCGTAGCCGGCACCTTGTGCGGCTCGGTTGTTGCAAAAATGAAGGTGACGTACGGAGGCGGCTCCTCAATCGTTTTCAATAGAGCATTAAATGCTGAGGTGGACAACATATGAACTTCGTCGATGATGTACACCTTGGAGCGAGCGGAACTGGGTGGAAAGACAATCTGCTCTCGCAGCTCACGTACGTCATCGACTCCTGTGTGGGAGGCTCCGTCGATCTCCACAACATCAAGCGACTGCGCACGAGCAATTTCTGAACACGGCCCGCATGTTCCGCACGGAGAATCAGTAGGACCATTCTCACAGTTCAGCGCCTTAGCCAGAATTCGTGCAGCTGAAGTCTTTCCAACTCCACGAGGGCCGGAGAACAGGAAGGTCTGCGCAACGCTCTTCGATCGAAGTTCATTCTGCAGTGTCTGAACTACATACTCCTGGCCAACTAGCTCAGAGAACACCTTCGGTCGGCGCCGGGAAGCAGTTACCTCATAAGACATATTAAAACATTCCGTAAAAAATCCATCAGCTAATTTGCGCGAAACAAATGGCCCCTCGGGTTTGGCTAAGCGGCCTGCGGCTCCCAGGCCAATTGCTTACCGCTGCTACCTTCCAGTCCTGACGGGATTGGGCAACGACCCGTAGCACAGTGCCCAGCCTTTCAGACCCGAGGGACCGTCACCACTCTGTCCGATTGCCTGCCACCAGCGCAAACCCCCAATATTCAGTTCCCTCAGGTATGTGCCCATACGCGAGTTTGTTCGATCTCACAACACCAGCGCAAAGCGTTCGGAGAGAGTGGGATTCGAACCCACGGAGCCCGCAAAGGCTCCACACGCTTTACAAGCGTGCACCTTCGGCCACGCGGGCATATC
>CAZTZA010000015.1:20822-21248 GCA_964618015.1 uncultured Spirochaetaceae bacterium
AAGAAAAACCCCTCCGGCTCCGACCGAGAGTACTGCTGCTCTCCCGAATGCCGCTTACCGCTGCTACCTTCCGGTCCTGACGGGGTTTGGCGGACTCAGGCAGCGCAGATCCCGGCCATCAACGCCAAAGGGGTACACGGAGAGAGAGGGATTCGAACCCTCGGTACCCGGGTAGGGTACACACGCTTTCCAAGCGTGCACCTTCGGCCACTCGGTCATCTCTCCCGGCCATCGGAAACGTACGACACGATAATTTGACCGTCGTTTCTTCCAGCCACGGTGACGAACGTCAACAATAGGCGCACGCCACCGAAACGGAGAGAGTGGGATTCGAACCCACGGAGCCACCTAAGCGGCTCAACGGATTTCGACGACGCCATCTACCACAGATCACCCAAAACTCAGTACGTGAACAACAGGCCAAGA
>CAZTZA010000015.1:21258-40707 GCA_964618015.1 uncultured Spirochaetaceae bacterium
GGGTTTCAAGACCGTCTCCTTCGACCACTCGGACACCTCTCCAATTGTCGTGTACCGAACGCGAGACTATAGGAATGCCACGCTCAATGTGTCAAATGCAGAATAGTCTTGACCGGCCTACACATAAACCAATCAAAAGATCCTACTGACCCATGGATTGAGTCTGATCGCCTATAATCTATCAATCATTTATAGTCGCGTATATCGTTCCAATTCTATCACCGGTTATGGTTTACTTTTTTTTCTCCAGGCCGTAGAATACTATCACTCACTAATCGACATACCGTAGGTGAGCCTCTAGCTCAACCACTCAGGGGGGGGGAAACTGGTGGCGGAAGCTTATACCGCACAGAACATTCAGGTATTAGAAGGCCTAGAGCATGTCCGCAAGCGGCCCGGCATGTATATCGGGACCACCGGCCCCGAAGGATTACACCACCTTGTATACGAAGTCGTCGATAATAGTGTCGATGAGGCGGTGATCGGATTCTGCACGCAGGTCCAGGTCACCATCGAACCGGATGAAATAGTGTGCGTTACTGACGACGGCCGGGGCATACCCACCGATATGCACCCGACGGAAGGCATTAGCGCGCTAGAGGTAGTGATGACCCGTCTTAATGCCGGCGGAAAATTTGACAAGAAGAGCTACAAAGTATCAAGCGGCTTACACGGCGTTGGCGTGTCCATGGTCAACGCATTATCTGAGTGGTGCGAGGTAAACGTTCATCGAGATGGCAAAGTGCATCAGCAACGCTATCAACGTGGGACCCCTGATGCTTCTGTCCAGGAGACAGGTACTACTGATGGCCATGGAACTATTACCCGCTTCAAGCCGGACAGCGAAATATTCTCAGAGGTTGAGTTCAGTTTTGATATGCTTTCAGCACGCCTTCGAGAATTAGCTTTCCTTAACCGAGGTGTCAGCATTGAACTCATTGATTCCCGTAACGATCAGCATCGCTCCAGCAAATTTAAGTTCGACGGGGGAGTACGTTCCTTCGTCGAATATCTGCATCAAACCAAAAAGGTTATTCATGATCCAGTAATAGCCTTTGAAGGTGAACGTTCCGGAGTATTAATGGATATTGCGGTGGCATATAACGACGGTTATGCCGAACAGGTATTCAGCTTCGCAAATAACGTAAATACACGTGAGGGCGGAACTCATTTGAGCGGTTTTCGTGGTGCTCTTACCCGCACTTTGAATGACGTTATGCGGCGCATGAAACTCGCAAAAAAGGACGATGAAGCGTTAACCGGTGAAGACGCTCGTGAAGGCTTGACTGCCGTCATCTCCGTCAAAGTCCCTGAGCCTCAATTTGAGGGCCAGACGAAACAAAAATTAGGTAACAGTGAGGTGCGCGGGCTAGTAGAATCTTTTGTGAACGAAGAGCTAGCACGCTTCCTTCAGGAACGTCCCCCGGCCGCGCGCGCAATCCTGGAGAAGTGCCTGCTGGCCGCTAAGGCCCGAACTGCGGCCCGCCGCGCGCGCGAGATCACCCGACGCAAGGGGCTCCTTGAGAGCACCGGACTGCCTGGTAAGCTTGCTGACTGCTCAGAGAAAGATCCTTCTAAGTGCGAGCTTTATCTCGTCGAGGGCGATTCCGCCGGAGGAAGCGCAAAGCAAGGACGTGACCGGGAGTTTCAGGCTGTGTTGCCGTTGTGGGGAAAGATGCTAAATGTAGAGAAAGCTCGCCCGGAAAAAGTTCTTGGGAACGAAAAACTTTTGCCTATCATCACCAGTCTAGGAATCGGTATGGGCAACGATCTAGATTTAAGCAAATTACGTTATCATAAGGTTATACTAATGGCGGATGCTGACGTAGACGGATCTCATATCCGCACCTTATTGCTCACTTTCTTCTACCGTCACATGAAGCCGTTAATTGCCAACCGCCACGTATATATCGCCATGCCACCGCTCTACAAACTCGAGCATTCTGGTAGCGTTTCTTACGCTCATGATGACTCAGAGCGAGATCTTATATTGGCTAACAGTAATTCTAAGGCAAGCGTGCAGAGGTACAAAGGACTGGGTGAAATGAATCCTGATCAATTATGGGAAACCACTATGAACCCAGAAACTCGCAGTATCATGCATGTGACGCTTGACGACGATGTAGAAGCAGAGAATGCAGTAACTACGCTTATGGGAGAAGCCGTCGAACCTAGACGAAAGTTCATTGAAGAAAACGCTTTACAAGTCGGAACCTTGGACATCTGATTGAGGTTCAACACGATTGGGTTAGTTTGACAAGAGCATTAGAAATCCACAAAACATTTAATATTAATTATTTAGAAGTCAGGAAGGCAGCACATGGCTAATGATCCGGGTGGTCGAGTAATACCAAGACAGGTAGAGGATGAAGTTCGAACTTCCTATCTGACTTACGCTATGTCGGTCATCGTTTCCCGAGCCTTGCCTGACGTACGCGACGGCCTCAAGCCGGTACATCGCCGTCTTCTTCACGCAATGAACGAAATGGGCCTACGCGCTGACCGTCCTTACCGCAAGACTGCCCGAGTAGTGGGTGAAGTACTAGGTAAATTCCACCCCCACGGTGAACAGGCTGTCTACGATGCCCTCGTACGCATGGCGCAGGATTTTTCCCTGCGTTATCCGGTCATCGACGGCCAAGGAAATTTTGGATCAATAGATGGGGACCCTGCAGCTGCACAACGCTATACTGAGGCTAGATTAACACCGATCGCGCAGGAGATGCTGGCGGATATCGGGAAAGAGACCGTCGATTTTCAGCTTAACTATGACGACTCGCTTGAAGAGCCCACTGTCCTGCCTGGAGCTTTCCCATTTCTTCTTGCTAATGGAGCCAGCGGCATTGCCGTGGGTATGGCGACCAACATCCCGCCACATAATCTGCGAGAGATTGCCCGCGCTGTAGCACGTTACATCGATGAACCCAAAATCACTGTAGATGGACTTATGAAATACATCACAGGCCCTGATTTTCCAACTGGCGGGATTATTTACGGTCGTGAGTCTATCGCAGAAGCTTATCGTACCGGCAGGGGACGCATTCATGTCCGAGCCCGCATCATCTTCGAAACACTTAGCTCTGGTCGTGAAGCAATCATAGTAACGGAGATCCCCTATCAGATAAATAAAGTTAAGCTAATTGAGAGAATATCAGAATTATATAGCGACCGACGAATTGACGGTATTGGAGATCTGCGCGACGAATCTGATCGGCGCGGCATGCGGATTGTTATTGAGTTGAAACGAAGTGCCAATCGTGACGTCGTAGTCAATCAGCTTTTTTCCCTCACCCAGATGCAGGTTGCCATGAGCGTCAATGCCCTAGCTTTGGTAAAAGGTCAGCCACGCGTTCTAGATCTTAAAACGCAAATTTCACTGTATGTCGACCACCGTCGACAAATAGTAATGCGCCGAGCTCGATTCGATTTACGCAAGGCTGAAGAGCGAAAGCACGTCCTGGAGGGCATCAAGATAGCTCTTGATCATATCGATGAGGTGATCAAGATCATCCGGGGATCTCGCGGTACCACTGAAGCTCGGATTGCGCTCCGCGATAACTTCGAGCTAAGCCGTAAGCAGGCGGATGCGATTCTGGATATGCGCCTGCAGCGCTTAACTAGCCTGGAAACGGAAAAGGTCAACGCTGAACTGGTTCAAATCGGCGAAGAAATTCGTAGCCTACAGGAACTGCTCGGCGATCGCGACGCAATACTCTCTGTAGTGAAACGAGAACTATCTGACATCGCCCGTAAGTACGGCGACGACCGGCGCACAGAAGTAATTGATTCGCCTATTGGAGATATCGATCTTGAGGATCTAATCCCCGAGGAGGATGTAGTAGTCCAGATTACGAACCGGGGAATCGTTAAGCGCCTACCCGTAGCCATATTCCGTCGACAATCTCGAGGCGGGAAGGGTAGCACCGTGAAAGTAGCGGGAAATGACTTCGTCCGTCACCTGTTTATTTCCTCTACCCATCATCATATTCTGTTCGTGACGGATATGGGGAAAGCATACTGGGTCTAAGTTCATGAGCTTCCCGACCGGACGCGCTCAGCAATTGGGCAGGATCTGCGTTCCCTGCTGGGGATGACTGAGGAAGAGAAGGTAACCGCAGTTGCCTCACTTACTGAATTTTCTCCGGAGACCTACCTCTTCATGGCGACCGAACGAGGTGTGGTAAAAAAAGTTAGGACATCTGATTTTACCTACGCCAAGACACGAGGAATCGTCGCAATCAACTTAGATCCGACGGACAGGTTGGTCGCTGCTATGCTCACTGATGGTAGTCGCGATGTTGTTCTAGGGACCAAATTGGGCTTTGCGCTGCGATTCTCAGAGTATGGTGCACGAGCTATGGGGCGTGCGTCACGCGGTGTTATCGGTATACGCCTACGTCAGAACGATTCAGTAGTAGGGGCATTAGCAGTAGATCACGAACAACGAATGTTTATGATATCGCGAAATGGCTACGGAAAAAGGATCGCTTTTAGTTCATTCACGCCCCACGGACGAGGCACCCGCGGTCAGATATCCTACAAGCTTAACGAGAAGACTGGAGAAATAGCTGGGCTAACTTCAACCTCTTCAGATGACGACGTAGTATGTATCACTGAGCAGGGAAAAGTAATAAAAGTCACTGCTCGCGATGTTCCAGTTCAGGGTCGGAACAGCTCCGGGGTACGCGTAGTACGGATTGACGCCCAGAATCCAGTAGCGGCCATCGCACGAGCAGCTAAAGAAGCCGAGCAAGTCGGCCCAACATTCTCGACCTCCCTGGATGATGGCTAAAATCAGGGCGATGTTTCACGGGAAACAATTCGGGTGAAATTGCAATTTTTTTTTGAATCCGTTTGCCTTCTGTAACTACCCCCGATATCGTGACCCTCATTCATGGCTCGTCACTTCGCGTTTGCCAATCAAAAAGGCGGGGTTGGGAAGACAACCACCGCTGTAAATTTAGGTGCCTATCTAGCTCTTGCCGGCCGGCGGGTCCTTATTGTTGACTTCGACCCCCAAGGTAATGCAACTAGCAGTTTTGGACTAGCCGGATCCCCGTCCATATACCAAGCTATGATTGGCGCTGCTAGCGTCGAGGAACTGATCCTCCCTACTGGTATACCAGGATTTTCCATTGCCCCAGGGGGTATCGATTTGAGCGGGGCGTCCGTCGAGTTAGCCGAGCTGGACGGCCGCGAAAGCTACCTGAAACGAGCGCTTAGTGATTCCACTGCTGCGTTTGATGATATCTTAATTGACTGTCCGCCATCTCTCGGACTCTTGACGATCAACGCGCTGGTAGCTGCCACCCAAGTCGTCATTCCTTTGCAGTGCGAGTATCTTGCCCTCGAGGGACTAACTATGCTGCTACAAACCATCGAAAGGGTACAGCAACGACATAACCAAGAACTCGCCGTCGGCGGAATTGTCTTTACAATGTATGATGGCCGTAATCGTTTAACCCACGAGGTGGTAAGAGAAGTGACTAGTTATTTTAAGGACCGAGTGTTCCGAACTGTGATCCCTCGAAACGTCCGCCTAGCAGAGGCCCCATCGTTCGGGAAACCCATCTGTGAATACGCACCTTCAAGCCTTGGTGCCGAAAGCTACCGAAAGCTTGCTGAGGAGTTTATCACCCGTGTCTAATCAACGACCTCCTAGCAGACAGGCACTTGGCCGGGGAATTGAAGCACTGCTCGGCGAGACGACGCAACTGCATTCGCCGGGGGAACTACCGATCAACTCAATTTCCCCTAACCCTGACCAGCCTCGACGTCACTTTAACCGCGATGAACTCGCCGATCTCGCTAAGTCAATTGCCAACCATGGCGTGCTTCAACCGCTGATTGTCAGGCGCGATGGTACCGCCTACCGCATCATTGCTGGCGAGCGTCGTTTCCGCGCAGCTCAACTTGCTGGATTATCTACTGTTCCAGCTGTAATAAGGTCAGCCGAAGGCGTTCAACCCCTAGAAATCGCGCTCGTAGAGAACCTGCAGCGTGCAGACCTCAACCCGATCGAAGAAGCAAGAGGCTACCGCCGATTGATGGAACTCGGCAACCAAACACAGGAACAAGTAGCTCAACGTGTTGGAAAAAGCCGCGCAACTGTTACAAATGCTATCCGACTTCTAAAACTACCTGAAGATATGGTGGCTTCGGTCGAACGGGGCGAAATAACTGCTGGTCACGCGCGTGCGCTACTGGCAGTGCCGAACACGCCTTCTCGAAGGAAACTTTTTGAACGCATTATTACTGAGAATCTTTCCGTCCGCGCCGCAGAAGCTGCAGTCAAGGGACCAGGTCCCCACCCCGTTGAAATCTCTTCACCCCATTCACGCCAGCGGCCTCTTGACCCAGAGCTAACTGCTCTCGAGCAGCAACTAACCGAAGCCTTTGGCACGAAGGTATCCGTTCGCGGTAACCCCAGTACTGGTCGAATTGTTATTACCTATTTCTCTAAAGACGATCTTGAACGGATATGTGATCAAATCCATTTGCCAGATCGTGATACAAAATCGTATCAATGAAGATAGCGCTTCATTGAGCATAAAAGCGTTACTACCTGTCCACATCAAGTCACTCATAACCGGAAATCTGGCACTTGCATTCCTGCTATCCGATACAGTACAGTTAATTTATAAAGAAAGTTAATAACCTGTTAATAACTTCTGTATAAGAGTGAGTCTTTACTTATTATCATGTATAATAATTGCGCCAAATTTGAAATATTCTTTCGCTTAAATACAGGATTTTTATTTACTTATTATAAATATAATTATAGATCAAACGGCCTTATAAGACCTCCGTTTAAGGGTGTTCCTGGGGTTCCTTTCCGATATCTGCCTATACACTTAGCTAATGAGACTTGTTGAAATGGTGTGCGTAACTTGACAACTGACGTCTCGGTAGGCGATTACGAAGTATTCTGGAATGAGGCTGTGGCTCAAGTTCGTTCTGAGATCAGCGAGCAGGAATACCAGACTTGGTTCTCCGGAATATCTTACGGAGGTTCAGAGGATCATAAGGTACACCTCCATGTACCCTCTTCGTTTTACCGAGATCAAGTAGTTCAGCGCTATCGTTCCAGACTAGAGGAATCACTTCTGGACCTTTCCGGTGAGGAACTTCGTCTGAATTTTGAAATCCAACGTGTTAACGGTAAATCATCGACAACTGAGAACAATAGCATTGCGTCGTCTGTTCCACACATCGGTATTCAACGGCCGTCGGAACGTGCTCGACATGTTCAACTTAATAGTGAATATCGCTTTTCGCGTTTTGTGGAAGGGGATGGTAACTCATTCGCTCTGAATGCTGCCGTAGCTATTGCTAGGAATCCAGGTCGAGAATACAACCCCTGTCTAATCTACGGCGGTGTTGGATTAGGTAAAACCCACTTGCTCCAGGCAATCGGTAACAACGTATACCAAGAATATCGAGACATGAAAGTAGTCTACGTTACGGTAGAGACTTTCACTAACGAGTTTATCCAATCTATCAAAGATAAAACGGGCCATCGGTTCAAAAATCGTTACCGCTCCGCAGATATCCTCTTAATCGACGACGTGCAGTTCCTTAAGGGCAAGACTGAGACCCAGCAGGAACTTTTTCACACTTTCAACGCACTCTACGACGCTAATAAGCAAATGGTCTTTTCCTCTGACCGACCAGTTTCCGATCTCAAAGATCTTCCAGACCGTCTAATCAATCGCTTTGAGCGCGGACTTAATATCGATCTACAGCCTCCAAACTATGAGACTCGCATTGCTATAATGACAAAAAAAATAGAAGAATCTGGCGTCACAGTTCCAATAAACGTTATCGAGCTAATTTGTCAGAACATCCAGAGTAATGTACGTGATCTAGAGAAGGCATTAACGAAGCTAACCGCGTATTCCAAGCTGGTTAATCGCACGATTACTCTAGAAATCGCTTCCCGAGAGCTGAGCGAATTTTTCTCTATCTCCAACCACGTTCTCGTTACCATTGATCTGATCCAGCGAGTTACGGCCGAATACTTCGGCTTAAGTCAGAATGACCTCAAGGGAAAAAAACGCACGAGAGCAATCGCTTTTCCTCGTCACCTCGCAATGTACATCGCTCGCGACATCACCGAATTATCTACCACCGAAATTGGCCTTGAATTTGGAGGGCGCGACCACACTACGGTCATGCATGCCTGTCAGCGTATTGACGAGCGAACACGAACAGACCCAACCCTAGGTCCCGTTATTTCTCACCTAAGCCGTACCATCATTCAAAGATCAAGGTGAAAGTCTTTACAATCATGTGGAAAACCATGGTAAAGCGCGTGAGAGATTCGAGCACAACAATCTAAAATATACTTACAAGCGCATACTGGGAATTATTGACTATCCTTTTAAATATTTTTAAATTATTTATTCTTAATAAGTTATAATACTTATTAAGAAATTCACATACACTACCACTACCACCAATCTTTATCTCATGGTACTTACGGAAAGAAGTTTTCCAAGCCATAATCGCTAACTAGCCCACCGTAAAGGAGGCGTTAACGCTATGAAATTCACAATCGACAGGGACGTGATGCTACGAGAGACGGCTCATGCTCTAGAAATTATCTCTACCAGAAACACTATTAGTGTTCTCTCTAACGTTCTTCTTTCTGTTGACAACAACAACCTAACTTTACGTGCTTCCGATCTAAAGGTGAATTACCAAGCACGAGTGGCGGTTGAAATGGAACGGAAAGGAATAACTACCGTACCTTGCGATAAGCTCGCCGGAATATTGCGTTCATCGCCACGTGGGGACATTGAATTCGAAGCCGGGTCAGAGGGTACGCTAACAGTCCAACCTAAAGGAAAGTCAGTAGACTTCACATTAAAAACTTTGCCATCTGATCGATTTCCTGAATTTCCATCGGTTTACGACAGTGCCTACGTTGACATTCCTCAGATCGATTTCGTAGAGATGATTGCTCATACAATATTTGCAGTTTCAGATGATGAAACTCGTTATTTTATGAATGGGACTTTTATTGATCAAATCGATGGTGATCTACTGATGGTATCGACTGATTCGCACAGGCTAGCGTACTGCGCTAAGGCTCTAGGGCCAACGCTTGATGAGGCAGGAGTTATTATTCCTCCGAAGATTTTAACCTTAATTCGGAAGTTTTGTACTGGCGAGGGATCTCTACGTCTAGCAATCGTTGATCGAAATGTTCATGCGCAGGTAGAACATCGAAGAATTCATTCTGGACTCATTGATGCTCAGTTTCCAAATGTTAAAAGTGTTATACCTGAGAATCAGGATTATCGGTTAGTTGTTGATCGCATTGGTTTAACAGAAGCAATAAAAAGAGTTTCGGTCCTCGTAGAGCAAAAGTCGAGGCGGGTTCGCTTAGAAGTATCACCAGGACAGCTTATTGTTCATTGCAGTGAAGGAGAAATTGGATCGGCCCGTGAAGAACTTTCATGCGAGTATGAAGGCCCTAAATCTTCCTTTGCTTTGAATTATCAGTACCTACTCGATCCGCTACGGGAAATGGATACTGATGAAGTTTCACTTTCGTTTACCGCTCCAAATCAAGCAATCACGTTAGCGAGTGCTCCTGAAAGGCATTACTTCCATATAATTATGCCGATGCAGGTCGGATAGCTTAATCGTGGGACTCGCGCATCTGCGGGTCGAGCACTTTCGTAATCTTCGGCCATTGCGGCTATCTATTCTTGACGAGCATTCGTACGTCTTCCTTATTGGCGAGAATGGTCAGGGAAAGACTAATATTTTAGAAGCGATATACTTACTTTGTTTTGGCGGATCGTTTCGCACCAGACAGGATCTCGATCTGATTTGTACCGGTGAACAAGAAGCAATTATTTCCGGATCTTTTCGATCTATCAATAAAAGTTCCAAAAATTCTATAGAGAGGGAGGTCACCTTACGTCTTAGAACTGATCAACCTAAAGAAATACGAGTAGATGGATCTAACGTGGTCGACAGGGGAGAGATCGTAGGATCTATACCATGTATATTATTTTCCCATAATGATTTGGGAGCAATTGATGGACCGCCAAGCCAACTGCGGCGTTTTTTCGATCAGACGGCTGCGTTGTCTGATCCAACTTCCCTACCAGCACAGCGACGTTACCGCCGCATTCTCCATGAACGTAACGCTCTATTGCGTAATGGTCCTAGCGAGGATTTGCTTGAAGTCTACGATCAACAACTCATTGAAACTGGACTTCTAATTACGAAACAGAGAACTGAACTTGTGGCGGACTACGCGGACCGCTTCACCAATCTATTTCGATGGGTGGCAGATTCAGACGAGGAGGTTTCAATTAGCTATCGCCCTTCGTGGTCGAATGGTTCAATTTCCGATGTAGCAAGACAAATAAAATCTGCGAGGCAGAGGGACTACGCTTTTACGACTACTACCACGGGGCCGCATCGTGATCGCTTTCCTTTAAGCATCAACGGTTTTCCGTTCCGGAAGTACGCTTCGACCGGCCAGAAGCGGTTGGCATCACTTGCTCTACGTGCTGCACAGGCAGCGCGAGTGGCCGAACTATCTCTATCTGCCCCTATACTGCTCCTTGACGACGTCCTGTTGGAGCTAGACGCTCGTAGGCGGGAACGGTTTCTGCAATCGCTTCCGAAGTCGGATCAATGTTTCTTTACATTCCTTCCCGATGAGCGGTTCGACCGCTACAACCTGGGACCAACCTTATGTCTAAAGGTGCATGCAGGGGAAATAGAACCATGGTCAACGGATTGAAGAGGGGATAACGACCATGGAGAGATTAGGAGAGATTTTACGTCGCTGGCTAGCTGAAACACCAGAAGCACAAGGAGCTACCGATTTATTTCAGGGATGGCAGGACATAGTCGGTGCAGAACTCGCTGCGCATACAAGGCCTGTAGAAGTGGAGAAAGGAAAATTGATCGTTGAGGTCGACCACCCGGGTTGGGTCCAGCTCCTAAACACTGGTGAGCCAGCCATCATTAAACGTCTCAATCGTTCACACGGGTCGCTCAGCATTGAGCGTATTATAACGGTATTATCCAATCGGATTGACAGCGAGTAACGGTGAGACGTACATTTACGCATTCCCTAAAAGAGATCGCTAGTGAAACGCACCTATCAGCCCAGCCGCGTTCGCCGACGCCGAACTTTCGGATTCCGTGCGCGCATGAAGACGCGCGGAGGGCGCATGGTTCTTAAGCGCCGACGGCGCAAGGGTCGGCATCGGCTGACCGTTTCCGATGAACAAAAGCCCTACTAGATGGTCCTCGGTATGCCTACAGTCGAGGGTGAACATGGACATCCGTGCGGCAGTGTCCCGGGTGGGATCGAGTAGTAAAGCTGGGCGTATTTCTCGGTCTTCGGATATAGACCGACTATTTCGCACTGGCTGCTTTAGACGTGTTAGAGGGTTCAAACTCGGTTATGCGGCAAACGATCTTGGACATCATCGTGTTGTTTTTGCTCCTACCCGAAGCCTTCGACGGGCAGTAGATCGCAATCGACAGAAACGGATTAGCCGTGAGGCATACCGGCGTCTACACAATAAAATCCTCGGATCATACGATTTAGTGTTCGTCATCTATGGAGACGCCACCACCACTACTGAGGAGCGGTGCGCGGATATGGTAAAGGTTCTAGGTGCTGCTAAGCTTCTGACAATGCCATCCACGGTAGAAAAACAGCGTTGAAAGGGAGCGAAGCGCACATCAGCGCTAGAAACACAGACAGGCTAAGTGCCGTAGTTCGAGGCGGGATTGCTGGAGTGCTTCGTCTCTACGAAGTTCTCATATCGCCATTCCTACCACCGTCCTGTAGATTTACTCCAACGTGCTCGGAATTCGCGCGACAAGCACTATTAAAATACGGGATCCTGAGAGGATCATGGATAGCGTTGCGTCGTGTTGGACGTTGCCATCCTTTTAGTGATTCGGGAGGTTACGACCCGGTCCCCTAGGGCCGGTTACTATGGACGCCAAAACTATCATAGCTGTTGTCTTGTCAGTTGGGGTAATTCTAGCCTACACACTGATTTTTGCTCCCAAAGAGGAGATGGTTCCGGCCCAAGGACAGGGGCAGCAACAATCAATATTTGACCGCAGACCTGAGCAGAGGTCCCAAAATGATCCATTGCATTTGAGTCCGATCCTTGCGGTTCCCAATTGTGGCGCTCTTGAGAGTGAACTTGAAATAATCCAGAACGATCTGATCAGGCGTGATACAGAGGTTTTCGAGATCGGTTTTTCTCGCACTGGCGGTAACATCTCGTCTTTGCGCCTCAAGGAACATGTGGACTTCGGTGGTGAGCCTGTTGAGTTAGTACATAGGTCGGGTGACGGAACGGAGTACTTTTCAATTACGTTCGGGGATTGGCAGACAGAGACGAGCGAGGATCCGTTCATCTTTCGAGAGATTGATGCTTCTACGTGGGAGTTTAGCTGTGACTTCCTTGCGAAGGATGGAACTCCCTTTCGGTTGATAAAAACTTATCGATTCGACCAGCCGGACCGAAAGGTAGCGAGACACCTATTTGAGATAGAGGTGCGGATCGAGAATTCGATTAATGCAAAACCAGTTCTCGATTTTGACAGTTTCAGTAGCTCAGGGTTAGGCAATAAGATCAGTTACACGCTTGGAATTAGTCCACAGCTAGGTCCTGACTACGAAAGTCTCAAAGATATTCGTGCGGAATACCGCGAATACATGCGGTATTACCCGGATAACAAGCGAAAGCGTCTTAGAGCACGAGATCTGGAAATCGAGGCTGACCGCGTTCGGTGGACTGGAATCGTGGGTAAATATTTTACCTTGGTAGTGGTCCCGGACGAGACCGACTATACGATCACGTACGATGCCCGTTCTGATCCGGATATTGAACGCCGCACAGCACTGTTTTTTAGCCGTCCCTCAATCACAAGCGCCGCCGAGACCGACGTATACCGTATCTACGCCGGACCCAAGCAAAACAGTGAGTTAAAGTCCTATAACGATCCAAACCTGAAAAGCACTGATTGGCTCCGTTTGGACCAGACTGTCAGAACAGCTGCAATTATACGTTGGCTCGCGAACATCGTTCGGTTCATGCTGGATACGTTTTATCGTTTGATTCCCAACTATGGAGTGGCAATCATCTTGCTGACCTTGGTTATCAAAATTTTGTTTTTTCCTCTAACACGTAAGAGCTCAGAGTCCACTAAGCGAATGGCGCAACTGCAGCCGCAAATAGAAGAACTGCGTAACAAGTTCAAAGGCAAGCCTGAGCGTCTGAATCAAGCGACTATGGAGCTGTATAAGCGTGAGAAAGTTAATCCCATCGGCGGCTGCCTACCGATGTTGCTGCAGATGCCAATTTTCTTTGCGTTGTACACAGTGCTGATGGAGCACTTTGACCTGCGCGGTGCTGCTTTCATAGTGCCTTGGATATCCGATCTGTCTGCTCCGGAGCGGTTTCTTCCGCTGGGCTTTGAACTGCCGCTACTTGGCTGGAGTGACCTGCGTCTGCTGCCCTTCTTGATGCTCGGGACCACTTTCTTGCAGACCAAGATCATGCCCACGGCGCAGACTGGTTCAGCCAATCAGATGAGGATGATCACTTATGCGATGCCCGTCGTCTTTTTCTTTATTCTTTACAATCTAGCGTCAGGATTGGTCTTATACTGGACAGTGCAAAATATACTCACAGTAGTCCAGCAACTCTACATTAACAGTCAACGGGATGATCGTGGCGGTCCTAGTTCTAAGAACGCACTGGTTAACAAGAAACGGCCGACTTAAGATATTTATGAAGAGAACTTTATAGTGCTTCGCGGGTAATAGCACTTGAGGAGATACGATGGAGGTTCACGAATACGAGGGACGCACTGAAAAGGAGGCGATCGCCAATGCAATAGAGGCGATGGGCCTGAATGAAGACGAGATTGATATCGAGGTTCTCAAGACTCGATCCGGTATTTTTGGGGGAGGAAAAGTCAAGATACGGGTCCACCTCTCAGAGGAGCCCCTGCCGGATGAGCTGACTCCTATTTCCGACCTGGAGAACGAAGTGCTTGCCTTTCTGTCTGATTTACTAGGTCATATGGGAATTGAGGCAGATGTTAGTATCGCGACACGTGATGAGGATAGGTTAACTATCGAGATGGTCACTGATGACGCTGGGATTCTCATTGGCAGACACGGTGCAACATTGGAAGCTATGCAGTTGATAGCTAACATTGCCAGCAGACGTCGAAATCAGGATGGCCCTCGGGTGATTTTGGATACTGAGGACTACCGTTACCGGCGAGAGCAGAGCCTAACCCGGCTTGCAATTAAGGTAGCACGCGACGTGCAACGCTCTGGAAGATCTCAACTTATGGATCCTATGAATCCGTTCGAACGGCGCTTGGTGCACACCGCGATTAGTGACCTCGAAGATGTCACCACTGAGAGCGAGGGTGACGGTCCTCTCAAGCAGGTCCGTGTCACCTATACGGGCAGCTCCTATCAGCATCGCTGAACACACTTCTCCTGAACAAGACGAGGAGAACGCTGAAGAAAGTACCGGTAGTACATCGGCAGACTGGAGTCAGTCGCTGGACAGGATGACGATAGCCGGTCGGCTAGTCCTCATTATAGGTACGGCACACATATCTCGTGGAAGTGTCGACGAGGTGCGTTCGGTTATTAGTCGTAGCTCTCCTAAGGTCGTATGCGTGGAGCTCGACGATGCCCGCTACCAGACGCTCACTCAACCAGATTCGTGGCGGGAACTGGATATCCGTGCGGTTTTGCGGAGCCGACGAGGTTTTCTGTTATTGGCCAATCTTGTTCTTTCTGCGTTTCAAAGGCGCATGGGTGCAGAGTCCCAGGTGCGCCCTGGGGAAGAGATGCTAGCCGCGGTCAAGATAGCAAGGGAGGCAGGTGCGCGAGTAGAACTGTGTGACCGTGACGTACAGGTTACCCTCCGGCGTGCTTGGTCACAAAGCGGGATCTGGGGACGTGCAAAGTTGCTATCCACGTTGATAGCTGCAGCATTTAGCTCTGAACGTCTGCCGGCTGAAGACATCGAGCGACTCAAGACCCGTGGAGTAGTAACCAGCATGGTAGAGGAACTGGCTGATCACCTCCCAAAGGTCAAGACGGTACTGATCGACGAACGGGATCAATATTTGGCTGCTCGAATTGTGCAGATAGCTCGAGACTCTGGGCCCGGAGACGAACCGGTGGTAGCAGCGATCGGAGCTGGGCACCGCGAAGGCGTTTTACGGGTACTGCAGGAGATCGAATCTGGAGCGGATCTTCCTGACGTTACAGCGCTCAACACCCCGCCGGACAGAACCCGTGCGGGCCGGATCATTCCGTGGATGGTACCGGGAATTGTGTTTACGGTCATAGCAATAGGTTTTGCACGTTCGTGGGTAGACTTGACGCTATTGATGCTTGGTCGCTGGATTTTAATCAACGGATCACTAGCGGCTCTTGGATCGCTTGTCGTACTAGCACATCCATTAACTGTAATCATTTCCTTCATGGCGGCTCCAATAACTTCGATGAACCCAACTATTGGCGTGGGTATCGTTAGCGGAGCGGTCGAGGCGATCATCCGCAAGCCGCGCGTGAGTGACTTCGAGTCTATCCATGATGATTTAGTGAGCTTGCGTGGTTTCTTCCGAAATCGGATTACCCACGCCCTATTGGTGTTTCTTGGCGCTAGTCTTGGCAGTGTAGCAGGAACGTTTATCGGGTTGCCGCTGCTCGGGACACTGCTGTTTCAGTAACGCCAGCTGGGAGAACAGCATCGCACACTGCCTGACTTAGGTCCCTCACTTCGTGCCAGCCTTCCTCGCGTCTATTTGGAAGCGGTCCAGGGGCTAATACTCTCCGAATTCCAAGTTCTTTAGCCGCATGCAATCGTCGTTCGGAACCTACTGCACGCCGCACTTCGCCGGCTAAAGTAATTTCGCCAAAGGAAGCAATGGTGGTGGCAGGTGTACGCTCAGTGCGAGAGCTGTAGATCGCCAGCGCAATAGGCAGGTCTGCGGCTACATCGCGCAGTCGCATTCCACCGGCAACATTCACATAGATATCATTATCGAGAAATGGGATCTGTACCGAACGCTGGAGCACTGCGGCAATACGGGCGACGCGGCCGACGTCAATCCGATCGGAGACAATCCGGGGGTTTGTTCGCTGAGCGGGAACGACTAGCGCTTGTACCTCAACACAGATGACTCTTGATCCCTCATATACAGCGGCTACCATAACACCTGGCGGTGGCCTCTGGTCGTTGGCATGTTCGACTAACCGAGATGAGGGATCACGGAGGTTTTGCAGGCCCTGACGTGTCATCTCAAACATAGCCACTTCTTCGACCGGTCCAAATCGGTTTTTCGTAGACCGCAGGAAGCGCAACTCAGCGCTACCGCTTTCGAAGTAGAGGACTACATCAACCATATGCTCAATCGCCTTGGGACCGGCAATACCTCCATCTTTTGTGACATGAGCAATAAGAACGTTGATGGCATTACACGAGTGGGCCCAACCAGTTAGGGCGTCACAGATCTCTTTGATCTGGCTCACGGCTCCAGGCTGGGTGGATGAGCTATCGATGGTAAGAGCTTGCAAGGAATCTACTATCACGGCTGCTGGACCTGCGGTATCAAGTACCCGTAGCAGGTCATTAAGTTCCGTGCCGGACCATACCTCAAGTTCGGGAGCTGTCAGCCGAAGACGATCAGCTCGAAGCCGCAGTTGCTCAGCCGATTCTTCCGCGCCCACATATAGAACACGACCTTCAGTCTGTAATTCCGCGGCAACCTGGAGGAGGAGAGTTGATTTACCGACTCCAGGTTCACCACCGATTAGGGTAGTTGAACCTCTCATGAATCCTCCACCAAGAACACGATCAAGCTCGCCGTTGCCTGCAGAAACCCTCAGTCCTGGATCAGTCTCTATTTCTGCAAGGGGAATTGCAGACGGAGGTTCAGTTGTCTTAGATACCGCTTTTAAGGAAGAGTTGGTTTCTCGGAAGCTGTTCCATTCACCACAGTTAGGACATCGACCTAGCCACTTTGGTTCTCTTCGCTCGCAATTGGAACAGACAAAGAGATGCTGTTCGCGGCGCGCATGGTTGGTCATGACTGCAGCAGAAGTTCCTGGCAGCGTCTCAGTGCACGACCACGGTGTGAGATCTCGTTCTTGTTATCTTCACTAAGTTGGGCGAATGTTTTTTCATTACCTAATGATTGAAAAATAGGGTCGTACCCAAACCCACCACTACCCTTTGGCTCAGTTATAATCTTGCCTTGGACGGTCTCCTGCACAATAAGAAGTCGGTATTCAGCGAGAATCACCGTGATACAGCAGACGAACATAGCTGACCGGTCCGTTTCCTTAGCAAGTGAATTGATCAGTAAAAGGTTTCGCTGTTTCTGGCTAATATTGCCCCCATAGCGCGCTGAACGCACGCCTGGGGATCCACCGAGTGCTGGTATCACAAGACCGGAGTCTTCGGCTAGGGTAGCAATGCCACCTTTCTCATAGAGATGACGGGCTTTGCCAACTGCATTCTCCAGAAATGTTTCCCCATTCTCTTCGTAGTTAAGCTGCAGACCAAGGTCGCTTGGCACGAGCAAATCCACCTCCGGCATCAGACGATGAAATTCCCGCACCTTGCCAGCATTGTTGGTAGCCAATAATAGCTTCACTTGCTGAGCAGACTACTGCGAGAAAAAACGATGTTTCAACCAGAATGACCTGTTGTCTAAGGCAACTTTGCCAATTTCTGGGAGAGGTTGAACCTTTATAGGTTCTGGGTCCAACGAGCAGCCTTGGATCTATTCTTGGGAAATTATGTATATATAAGTTTTCTAACGATTCTCCTGGAAGCGGTTATCTCTTCTGCTTCAATTGTCTTAGTTGCGGAGTTAGCAGCGCGATCGTTGCTTCCTTGGCCTGCTCTACGCTACCAAAGAAAGCGCAGCCTGCAGCTTGCGGATGGCCGCCGCCGCCAAGCTTATGTGCAACAGAACCCACGTCAACCGAGGTTGTGGATCGTAGACTCAGTGAGCACTCACCCTCGTGTTTTTCTCTTATCACCAATAGGACTTCAGCACCAGCAACTGTCTGAAGTAGAGTGTAAAGATCGTCGTCACCGCGTCCGGCTTCGCCAACCTCTTCACGGTCACGGGCTGATTGAGTCGTATAAAGGAGTAACCCACTATGCAGCCTTTCGGTGCGTGCTAACATCCTCCCAAGCATGACACGGCGTTCAAATGATCGAGCGCCAAACATGCGCTGGTATGCATCCTCGGTACTTGCGCCAGCGTCTATCAAGCGGGCAACGGCGCGAAATACAAAGCCAGCTTCAGTGCGTAAATGGCGAAAGAATCCGGTGTCAGTGCATGTAGCAAACAATATTAGTTCAGCCTCTTCGCGGGTAAGCTTCCCATCTATCATTTCTATGATGAACTGCACGATTAGCGCGGTGGCAGGCACGGTTGGTTGAATTAGGCGAATATCCCCAAACGGATCACCTGATGCATGGTGGTCAATCACGAGCGAGGGTAGCCCGACGATACCTTCCCCAGGATGACCGGTACGATCGACAGTTGAGCAATCGAGTATGATTGCTGCTGCATCGCCGGCACGATCAGCTGGGTCGACCTGGGCGGAAAAGCTAGATTCAAAAGAAGCAATCTCTGGTCGGCTAAACGGACCTTCACAATATGTGTGTACCTGTTTGCCGCGTCGTCGCAGGAAACTAGCGAGCGCTAGTGGAGCGCCGAGACAATCTCCATCTGGTTCTTTGTGTCCAAGGAGCAAATAGGTTTCGTGATCCTCCAGGAATTGCTCGACGGATTTGGTGAGTTGGAAAGGATATGCATCGTTCATGGTTATAGTGGCAAGAGGTACGACGATAGCGGGTAGGAGGGCAACTGCTTGGTCACTATCAAAAACACAGGAGCGCTTCTTGCGCAAGGCCATTTGATGTCACGGGAAGTCCATTACGTATGGATACATCGATTTCCGTTCGCATACCGAACTCTCCGGGGAAATAGATGCCAGGTTCCACTGAGAAACAACAGCCCTCGGTTATTGGGCGTTCATCAGGGAACTCGTAGGAGTCCAGGTTAACCCCAGAGCCGTGCAAGTCGGTGTCAATACTATGGCCAGTACGATGGCGCACGGCCTGAAGCAAGCCACGGTCGGAAAATTCTTGCCGACATGCGGTATCTACCTCAGAGCCAGTAATTCTGCGACCCTCTGCATAAGCGCTGGCTAAAAAGTTGACTGCTCGATCACGGGCGGCGCGAACTGCCGCAAAAGTGTGTTGCTGGCGATCGGTTGGCCTGTCAGCAGCAATGCCGACCCATGAGATGTCAGCGTATACTGCCTTTGCGGTAGGTTCTTTGCGCCACAAGTCAAGTTGCACCACATCGCCTGGAGAGAGG
>CAZTZA010000016.1:0-29596 GCA_964618015.1 uncultured Spirochaetaceae bacterium
ATTAAACATCTCCATATAGTCATCAGTGGTACCGTCAAAAGTTGATACGACGCATGTATTCATATATTTTCTCCTAATTATTAAAATACAGTAGAGTTGTTTTTGAACTATAAGTTCACTCTACTACTTAAGTTATCCAAAAGTATAGTAGCAGGAGGAATAGTTCTTTACTAGCAAATGTTATGTTTATGATGTATAATGATTTACAGACGATATACAGATGTAATAAATTGCAGATACAATCATTGATGACTTTCTTGTTGAGTGAGTGGGTCACTTCGTGTTGGATTTGTGCAAGTCGTGTGCAAGTAAATATTATGTTTATGCCGTATAAGGATTTACAGACGATACACGATTGAGTGGGAATAAGACCTGAGAGCAAAGATTAAATAAAAAGTTAAGTATTTTATTTATTTCATAAAAATCGGTATTTATTATATTGGTATTCGTACAATTGGCGACTTAATTGTAAGTAAAAATGTCGTTAAATTTATTCAATAAATATATTATAATGTAATATTTAGTAGGGACAGCATAAAATTGGTTACAGCGTAGAGGTCGAAACTATTAGCTTGTATCCGTTGAATGTCCCTTCCGATGTTGGATAAATACCGGTCGATAGTCTCGGTTTTTAAAAATAGGGTCAAAAATAGTTATGATGATAAGATATATAAAACTTCTACCAGGTATAACATTAAGTGCTATTATTGCGTTTGTAAGTATTTATATAAGTGAATATATTGGTTTAAATATTCAAATATTTAATAATAGACCTGTATCTCCTATTATTTTGTCAATATTAATAGGAATATCGATTGGTAATTTTATATCAATGCCGGGGTTTTTTAATAAAGGAATAGATTTTTCACTTAAAAATATTTTGAGAATCGGTATTATTTGCCTCGGTATAAGGCTGGGAATTTCAGATATATTAGAGATTGGAGTAATTTGTGTTCCTTTAATTGCGGCATGTATCTTAATTTCTATTATACTAGCCGGGTTTCTTTCAAAGCTTTTTAATATATCATCTAAAATGGGTACTCTCATAGCAGTTGGGACTAGTATATGTGGCGCCTCCGCCATCGTTGCTACTAGTCCAGTCATTAATGCTAATAAAGAGGAAGTAACCTACGCAGTTGCAAATATCACAATATTTGGGGTTATTGCGATGCTTCTTTATCCCTTTCTTGGGGGATACATTTTCGATAATGACGAGATCGCTGTTGGGTTATTTATTGGTACCTCAATCCATGAGACAGCTCAAGTTGCCGGCGCGGGATTAATATATGCAGAACAATTTAATTCTCCCAAAACTATTGAGATAGCGGCGGTCACAAAATTAGTGAGAAATATGAGTATGATCTTAGTAATTCCAATAATAAGTTACCTATATGTAAATAATAAGGGTAGGTCGTCGGAAGATAAGAATCTGTCTATTCTTTCAATGGTACCAATGTTCATTATTGGATTCATTATTATGGGTATCATAAGGACGACGGGAGATTATGGTGTTCAAAATAATC
Source organism: uncultured Spirochaetaceae bacterium (assembly GCA_964618015.1). Classification (GTDB taxonomy): domain Bacteria; phylum Spirochaetota; class Spirochaetia; order SZUA-6; family Bin103; genus CATQHW01. The sequence continues at coordinate 1,524 of CAZTZA010000016.1, forward strand.
AATATGCATTCGGTATTATAAATAATGACGACTGGAATAGATTGATTATTTTTATTCGATCGATATCAGAATACGCATTAGGTGTTGGGATGGCGGCAATTGGTTTGAGCACCAGCCTAGTGTCACTTAAAAGTTTAGGTATCAAGCCGTTTTATGTTGGTTTTGGGGCTTCTTTATGTGTTGGGCTGGTTAGTTTTATTGGAATAAAAATCATTCAAAATTTTTTATAAGTCCAGGTTTGGGTGGAAAAGAGTTTTCGACTATCTATCATTTCGTTTTTTGTCGCTGTGATTTGATAAATAAACATTTTTTGATTCGCTTAAACGAATGAATTTGCTTAACTTGTTTTTTTGACCGGAGTGACCTGCGGGGTAAGGTTCCCGACCGATGACAGATAAGATCCGAATTTGGATTTTGGCAGCCAGGTAACCCGGCTGATTGCGCGCCGCGTGCGGAAGAGCGGGGTTGGAGACCTTCGTCGGTACGGTACCGTTTTAGCTATCCGTGCTATAACGTCAGAGGATGGTATGACCGCCGACGTATACCCGATGAAATCCGAGGATTTTCTTGAGATTTCCTCACGGATTACTAATTCCATTCCCGAAATCGGGCGTGTGGTATACGATGTCTCTAGTAAGCCGCCAGCTACGATTGAGTGGGAATAAGATTACAATAAGTATATGGCTGTAAATTATTTTAATATAACGACTTGAATTTTCAATTCACTTACTAGTGAATGCTAAGTTTTTACTACGGAACCCATATGCAATTGCAACTTACTAGTTACTATGCAAATGCGTATGCAATTGAAATCAATTGGTGTATTAAATTAAATATTGAATTCATAAGGATATATAATTTCCTGGTAGAGTAAATACACTTTCTGGTACTAGGCAAGACTAGTAAAAATTATGGTCACTAAAAAACATAATCATCCTAAAAAAGGATACACAACTGATGGAAAATAAAGTAATGAAGACCAACACGAAATTGTAATGGGTCAATTGCGTGCTGTCGAAACCTTGATCGCCGGATTCGAAGAGTTGCTGAAGGATCTATGTTTGTGAAGAGCGCGGCTCCTGCACCGCGGCGTGTATTGATCACGGGCGGTGCTAACGGCTTCGGACTCGCTACAGCGATAACGCTTTCGGCACGCGGTGACCAAGTGACCATCAGCGACATCGATCAAGAAAAGCTCGCCTCAGCGCGTGAACAACTCCCAAAGGCAGGAGTACACGCGGTAGAAATAGACGTCACCTATCCGGCTTCGGTGCAGGCAGCAATAAATGCGAGCGTGGCTGCCCACGGCGGCCTCGACTGCCTGGTCAACTGCGCCGGCGTCATCCACATGGCGCCTCTTGCGGAGATTACTGAGGACGAGTGGGATCAAACGATCGACATCGATCTGAAGGGGACGTTTTTGTGCTCGCAGGCAGCAGCGCCGCACCTAAGCAAAAGTGGTCGGGGCCGGATCGTCAATATCGGCTCGGACGCGTCGCGGGTCGGCTTTCCTATGATCCCACACTACTGTGCTGCCAAACACGGCGTAATCGGCCTTACTAAAGCTCTGGCTGGCGAGCTGGCGTCTGCCAAAGTCACGGTGAACTGCGTCTGCCCGGTGGGGGTGCCTACCACCGCGATGGGACGTCAGGTACTGAGCTGGAAAACGAAAGCTACAGGAGCTAAGCCGGATGAGATCCGTGCAGCAACCGCCTCAAGTATACCTCTCGGCAGGAATGCCACCGAGGCGGATGTTGTGAACGCGATCTTGTTCTTCCTCTCGGACGAGGCAGGGTTCGTGACAGGCTCAGCGCTCGATGTCGATGGTGGCCTGATGAGCACGATCCCCGTCCCTGGCACCTGACGATTAGAAGGATACGGATGAAAGATCAGACCGACAACGGTTTGCACACCACTCAGGACCTAGAACTACAGTAATATCTGTTTGATCTGAACGGTTATCTGGTGGTCGAGGAGGTGCTAAGCAGCACTCAAGTGGCAACGCTCAACCATCTGATCGACCAACGCCTGCCAGCCGATAGCGAGCTGATGGGCGACCGAATGATCCGGTTGCAGGGCGCCAATAATCCCAGCGGCAAAGGACGAATTCCAAACATAACACCAGACCACCTAGATTGGTCTTTGGAAGAAATTGTCGAGTATTTATATAGCGGTTTCACACCTGATTTTGATGTTGCAGGAGGCCAGATGGCAGCAGTCGTGGAAAACACATCACAACTGTATCTGAAAGATAGGGAAATGATCGCTCAATACCTCATCAATTTGAAGAACTAAAGCTTAATCAAGCCAGCCTTTCAGGTTATCTGCAATGATAGAGCTCAAGGCATCGATATGAGCTTTGTCGGCATTCAGACATGGGATGTAGGTGAATTCTTCGCCACCGCCCTCTTCGAAACTCTCTTTGATTTCTTCGTTAATTTCTTCGAGTGTTTCTATGCAGTCCGATGAAAAGGCAGGTGCAATGACGGCTATGTGCTTTTTGCCCTCTTCTTCTGCAAGCCTCGCAACTTCTTCAACGGTATATGGCCTTAACCATTCTTCGGGTCCAAATTTTGACTGAAACGTGGTTACAATCTCTGCGTCATTCCACCCTAAACGCTCTTTTAGCAGTCGCGTCGTTTTCTGGCACTGGCAGTGATATGGATCTCCCTCCATCAAATATCGTTTAGGCGCGCCGTGATAGGAGCATACCAATATATCAGGCTTTTTCTCTGATTCTGCATAAACACGCTCAACTGACCGTGCCAACGCATCTACATATATTCTCTGGTCAAAGTAAGCCGGTACAGTTCTAGAAGATGGTTGCCACTTAGCTTTCATTAATGAGCGAAAAAACTCGTCGTTGGCCGTAGCAGTTGTTGCTCCTGAATACTGAGGATAGAGCGGGAAGAATAATATTCTTTGACATCCAGATTCGACCATTTCTTTAACTTTTTTCTCTGTGGATGGATTTCCATAGCGCATGCAGTAATCAACCCTCACTCGATTGCCATAACGGTCCTGCATTGTCTTCTGAATTTCAATGTGTTGACGTTTTATGATCGTCATCAAAGGACTTTCGCCATCTTCATTATTCCAGATCGACTTATACGCCGCCCCTTTGCGGAAGGGCCGCGACGTCAAGATCACTAACTGTAAGAGCGGCTTCCAAAGCCAAGGCGAATAGTCAATCACACGTCGATCGGAAAGCAACTCTCCAAGATAGCGCCGCATAGACCAGTAATCATAGTTATCGGGCGTACCAAGATTGGCAATTAGCACTCCGATTTTGGCGCCCGGTACGATCGGATGGTCAGCGGTTGCATGTGCAGGCCTACTATCTTGGCTGGAAGCGTCTATCATCATAAAGTCCATCATAAGCATTAATTAGAAATAAAGGTAATTTATATAAAGTGAATGAGTTACGCAATCTAAGCAATACTCAATGTGAGGAAGCGTTAGAGATACTGCAAGAGGTAGTAGCTGCCGATGCAAGTTTACAAATCTGGTTTGATAGAGGATTGGACTTTGGACATGGAAGTTCAGTCGACGCAAGCCTTAGTAATCTTCCGCGTGTCGTCACTTCACGAAGTTTAGACAGGCAAACTACTGACAATCGGTTGCTGTCAAAACGTGAGGTAAAAATAACAACTGTGGAATGGGCTATAAGTGCTTTGCTTGCAGTTGCAATTGGTTTATAAAATTAAATATTTAATGGACAAGTATATATAATTACCTAGTAGATTAAATACACTTTCTGTTACTAGACAAGACTAGTGAAAATTATGGTCACTAAAAAACATAATCATCCTAATAAAGGATACACAACTGATGGAAAATTAAGTAATGAAGACGCCACCATAACCACCTTTACTTCCTGTGGCGAGACCTTAGTGACGATGGCACCCTTCCTTGAACTTTTCCTCTTCCGGTCTCACGACTTCGAGATTCTACTGATGCAGAAGGAATTCGGGTATGGGTACAATCTGGAATGAGTTAGAGGGGTCAGCGACTGAGGTGACGTCAAGACATAGTCAGGGGAGTGTAGTAGAGTTGATTAGCTTGCCTCTTGGATTTCAAGGGAGTGATCGTGTTTCTATTTCTAAAACGTGACCATCCACTGCGGTTGCACGGCCAGGTAACCCATCCGGCCTTGTATATGGATCGGCAACTATCTGTCATACGCTAGTTAAACCAACGAGAGTCATGTCAGAAACCAGCTTCAAACTCCACCCCGAAACGCCGTTTCCCGTTGGGGTCGAATACTACCGGGCACCGACTCCGAGGCAGGACGTTTGGGACGAGGACTTCGCCCGGATTCGCCGGGTGGGCTTGCGCATTGTGCGTAGTTTCACCTACTGGAACTGGATGGAGCCGCAGCCGGGTGTGTACCGGCTTGATGATATCGACCGGCTGTTCGATCTGGCGGCAAAGCACGTCCTCTTCGAGTGGGTGGACCTAACGCTGGCCACGCACGGATCAGGTCCCGAATGGCTGATGCGGGAGCATCCGGATATCCGCTCCATTAACCCGCTGGGGCAGCCGACCGTGGCGCGTGCGCATCCAGCATACCCGCAGGGCGGCATCATGCACTGCTACGATCATCCCGCCTGGCTTCAACACGGTGGGGCACTGCTGCGCCACGTGGTCTCGCGCTACAAGGACCGTGACAATCTGCTGATCTGGGGCCTGTGGGACGGGGTCGGTCCTATCGATACCGGCACGCATGCGACCCCGAACATGCTCTGTTATTGTGATTACTCCCAATCGCAGTACAAGAGGTGGCTAAAGAAGCATTTTTCCTTGGACGAATTGAACGAACGCTTTCAGCGACGTTATAGCGACTGGAAAGATGTGGAGCCGCCGCGCAATAACAACACCATTCTCGAGATGCTCATCTTCCGCCGCTTTCACTACGAAAATCTGGTTGAAAAGCTGCGATGGATGGTGGGGGAGACCCGCAGGATCGACCCGGTGCATGAGGTCAGGGCTCATTCTGCCAACACGCCCAGACCCTGGGACGAGATGTGCGCCCAGGAGGTAGACAGCTGGGGCATGTCGATGGCATCGAACAACCTGCTTACCTCGGAGGATTCGAGCGTGATCGCCGAGCGCGCCTTCAGTTTTGATATCGCTCGCGCCATGGGCGTCGATGGGCGCTGGTGGAACGAGGAGATCTACGCCGGGATGGCACGCGGCGGGACCACCTGGAATAAGCAGTCGGACCCGCGCGAACTGACGGCCCTGTTGTGGATGTCACTGGCAGGTGGTGCCTGCGGTGCCATGTTCTGGCAGTACCGGCCCGAGTATTTGAGCTTCGAGTCGCCGGGGTACAATCTGGCAGCACTCGACGGTGAGTCGACGCCGCGCTTGGAGGCGGTACAGGAGGCGGTTGCCCGGATCGAAGGTATGCGCCAGCATCTGCCGCTGGTTTGCCCCCGCGCCGAAGTCGGCATTGTCTACCATTCCGAGTCGCAGGAGCTCTTCGGCTTGAACGACCAGGCAGAGCGTTTCAACGCCGACTTGTTCGGGGTCTACCGCACTTTGTGGCGAGCCGGAATTCTCGCTGACATCCTGACACCGGCGATGGATTGGTCGGGCTACCGACTGCTCTTCCTGCCGAATGTGACACTGATGAGTGATCCGCTACGTGAGCGGATCGAGCGCACCCTGGACGAGAGCCCGCAGACGTGTCTCGTCGCCGAGGGTAGTTTTGGATTGTACTCAGCCGACGGGCAGTCGAGTTACAGCCCGCCGGAAGGCCTTGCTAACCGTCTGGGAGTGCGAGTGGCGGATTTCTCGGCGGTGACAGAAGACGATATCGCCGCGGGTAGAAACGTGCTGCAGACCCAGTACGGGCAGCCGCGCATTGTGTCGCCCTGCGGCTACGCGGTCCTGGAGCCACGGCAGGAAACCCGCTCGATTGCTACCCTGGGCGCCGAAACGGTAGCTGTGCGGAGCGCAGACGGCCGCTTTACCTGGTACGCCCTGACCCTGTCGGCTGGTTTTGGCGACGTCGGTGAGCCGGCGATGGTATTAGGTCTGACCGGGGAGGCGGGTGTCGAACCGCAGGTCGTCGTATCGGGCGGGACGGTGTCGGCCATGGCGCGGCGTTCCGGCGCCGGGGGCTGGCTAATATTCGCCTTCAACCTGGCGCGCAGCCCAGTTCGAGTGCGGTTGAAACCCCGCTGGCGAACTGAACAGGCGGAGGATCTGTTTACCGGAACTGATCTGGCGCTGCACGACGATGGTTTCGAACTGGAGATCGAGGGATGGGGTATTGCCGTGGTGCATTGCGCCGAGCTCGCGTAATCTTAATACGATAACCTGTACGCGCCTTCGCCGAGCAAGCGTTCGACTTTGTAGCGGCCAGCGACGAACGACTACGGCAACCGTTCTTGTCTTGAAAGCTCGGCTCTATCGGCGCTTTTGAGACGACGGTTGGCTATCGCGGGTAGCCGCTGGTTTCGTTGTTAGCAGGATCGATCTTAAAAATCCGGCCCGCGAGATTCTTGACCAGCTGCCACTTCTGTGCTCGTTGTCCTGATCCGGCTGGTCAGAAATCGTCTTCAGTGTCGACCGTTGCGTCGCCGGCCATGGGTAGCTACTGTCGCCTGGTGTTGCCTCCGCTGCGGCGGATAGACACTCTGACGAGGAGGAAGTTGCACTATGAACGCAGAATCTAGAACAGATGACTGGAAGGTCATTTACGTCAGCGACCCGTCAAGCATGACCAATTATGACTTTGATCCGGGTCGTGCGCGGCCGTTGATCACCTCGCATCCGACCACCCCAGATGAGCTCATAGATCTGGTTGACAACATCGCGATGAACAAACCGGACACGTTGATCCAAGAGGTCTACAACGCCGGCTGGATCATGTACTTCCGCTCGGACCGGTTCGAATACGACGCACGTCCACAGCACCGGCGCTTCCTACCGATGATGGACGACGGCATCATGCCGCTGCAGGTATTGCTAGACCGGGCGCACGAGCACGAAATGCAGTTCCTCGCGGGTTTTCGCCTGAATGATCGCCACGGCTCCCCAGATCAGGGAGGCATGTTCATCCACAAGAATCCGCAGTGGAAGATCAGAGAAATGCCGCCGGGCACCAACTGCGTGCCCGGCAATATGCTGGACTTCACCTTCGACGGAGTGCGCGATTACGTCTTCTCGGTCCTGCAGGAAGTGGTCGATCGGTTCGACGTCGACGGTATAGAGTTGGTGTTCCGTGAAGGTCTCTATTTCCCTGCTCCCGACGGCGATCGTAGTATCGCCAGAGAGCGCCAGCCGCTGATGACGGGACTAATCCGGCGGGTCCGCAAGATGCTGGACAGCACCGGTCGAACGCGCGGGCGCAAGTTGGTGCTCGGGGTACGCGTGCCGCAGACCCTGGAGGAGTGCCACAACGTCGGCTTCGACGTGCCGACGTGGATCGACGAGCAGCTCATCGACTACGTCGCCCCGCAGGACACGATGTGGTCGGACTTCAACGTGCAGTACGATGAGTTCAGCAGCCTCACCCGGGCGACTGACTGCCGTCTCTATCCTGGTATGCTGCCCTATTGCAGCGATCTAGACCGTACCGGACCGGCACTGACGCTGGAGAACTATCGTGCGCTGGTGCGCACGTTTCGACGGGAGGGTGCAGACGGGGTATCACTTTATAACTTTCAGATGCACTGGGACGGGTTTCGGGATAATGCTCTCGGAACGGAGACCAGCTACCCCTTGGTGCTGAGCTACATGAGAGAGATCCGCGACCTGGCTAAGGTGGATGCTGGTGGGCGGCACTATCTCTTCCATCCGATGAAATACGATGACTTCGGGCCGCCGGGTATGACCTGGCAAGGGGTGTTCAGGGATGAGAGTATCGTCCTCAACCGCGACGAGAAGGGCGCCTCTGGTCGTTTTCGCTTCCGGCTATACGAGGACTTCGAAGAGCTTGGTTTCGCCAAGCTCTTTTTCCGCGCCACCGGCCTAGGTCCCTACGATCGCATCGCGGTGGACATCAACGGCGCCATTATCGCCGAGGGACAGGTGCGTCATATCTGGCACAAAGAGGGACGCTCCAAGTCAGTGGCGCGCGCACTTCCCCCGCACACTACGTGCGTACTTGATCTGACCGCGCCGCCGGTGATTTCCGGTGATAACTACTTGGGCGTCAAGCTGCTATTTTCTGGCGCAGTGGTGGAGGCGGGTGAGATCGTGGTGGACGAGATCGAGGTCACGGTTCTTCCACGATGAGTCAAAACGACCACGTCTATCAGAGGGATTAATGCCGCACATACAATGGCAGCGAACTGTCATCAGAGACGGCTGGCACAACATGGGCACCAGTCTGTGCTTCTGGAGAGACTGCTACTGGCTGGTGTATTCTCGCCACGCCTCCCACGCCTCCCACGCCTCCCACGCCTCCCACGCCTCCCACGCCTCCCATGAGGGGACCACGATCGTAAATGCGCTCACTCGACCTAAAGCGCTGGCACACCGTGACGACGATCGATTCGGGAATCGATGATCGTGATCCCAAGCTGCTTGCTACTGCGGACAAGCTTTATATATCGTTCTTTGGCTGTCGGTTCTCCGCGGTAGATGGCGGACTGGGGCAGATCGGACATACCTATTTGACCTGGAGCGAGACCGGTTCCAGCTGTTGACCAGCTTGGACTGTCTGAACTGGGAAATGGTGAGCCGCATCCCCTTGGCGCAGGACGATGTGGTGGATGCCAACAACCCGACGTTCGATCCGCGCACGATTACGCACAAGCCATGCAACTCAATCAGCGAACAGATTTCATATTTCTCCCTGATGGGGAGTTATGGTGCGTGTCCAGGACCAATCGAGACCCCGACAACAGCATCTTCTGCTGGTCGAAGCCTCCCTATCAGAAATGGGATTGGGTAGATCTGAAGACTATACTTCATTGTCCGGTGATTTGTGAGTGTGACGGTGTGGTCTATGTTGCGGGCCGGAGAAAGACAGCTAGTCCCTGGAAGATCCAACCGACTCCGGCGGGCAACACGGCGATATGGGTGCTGGAAAAGGGGAAATTAGATCCGTTTATCTGTTTGGCGAGGGATGGAGCCGCGGCTTATGCAGGCTTGATCTCTAGACAGAAGAACGGGCTACTGATGAGCTATTATTCGCAACATGCTTACCTGGGGGGAGTAGAGCCAGCAGACACCTATTCGTCGCAATTTCTGGCCGAGCTGGACGATCCGGCCCTGGCCAGAACTGGCCCCGACGATATCTTCATCGTTGAGATCGACACTCAGGAGGAGGGCCGCGAGCTCAGATTCTGAGCGGGCATCGTCACTGCTGCGCTCAGCCATTCGGGCAGTATGCCGAGTGGGGTTCGAGCGGCGTGAAACAGTTTGGCAGTAGTTCGGGAATACTACCATAGCGGAAAAGCAGTTGATGTTGATTCCACTATTACCGTTGGCTACTATACGGCCATGAGCCAGACACCAACAGGCACGGCGTTTGCCGCGCGGGCCGCGGAAGCGAAGTGGGAGAAGGGCGGACTGCGGCCCTACTTTTCCTACCGTGACCTCGGGATGAGGACGGCCACCGACGGCCGCGTACTCGCACACGTCATTCGCGCGAATCAACCGTGTATCGGACCCAGCGGCTATCACTCCCACGATCTGGAGTTCCAGATGAACTATCTAATTCGGGGATGGGCGAGGGTGGACCTGGAGACCATCGGCGAGATCCGCGTCGAAGCCGGGGATGCGTGGTACCAGCCACCGAATGTGAAGCACGAGCTCCTCGAGTATTCGGAAGACTTCGAGGTACTCGAGATCACAATGCCCGCTGATTTCGAGACACGGGACGAAACTCGATAGTCGTCAGCACTGGATCCGCTGGCATGCGTCTGCAAGATCAGGTGGCAGTGGTTACTGGTGGCGGTGGCGGCATCGGTGGTGAGACCTGCCGACTCCTCGCCGCCGAGGGGGCCGCGGTGGTGGTCGCGGACTTGGTGGCAGAGAACTGCCAAGCGATGGCCGCCGCGCTCCAGGCCGAAGGGCACACGGCGATCGCTATCACTACTGATGTAGCCGACCTGGATGCAGCCCACGCGCTAATACAGGGTGCAGTCTCCCGATTCTCGCGCGTCGATATCCTGGCGAACATCGCTGGGGGTTCTGCCGGTCCGGTCATTCGCAGCAAGCACGGACTGTTCGCTGACTCAAGCATGGAGCGCTGGGACGAGATTCTTGCCCTGAATCTCTACGGCACTCTCAATTGCACCCGGGCGGTCATCAACCACATGATAGAGCGAGGTCGAGGGAAGGTGGTTAACTTCGCCTCCATCGCAGGGATACTGGGGATGCAGAAGGCCGCCGAGTACTCGGCAGCGAAAGGCGGAGTCCTCTCCTTCACCAGGGCACTTGCCAAAGAGGTCGCCGCGTACGGCATCAACGTCAACTGTGTCTCTCCTGGTGTGATTCGCACCGTGCGCGTAAGCCGGATGCCGCCTGACACGGTCCAGGGCTGGCTGGAGGGAATCCCTCTACGGCGGTTGGGGACGCCGAAGGAGGTGGCGCGGGTGGTGCTGTTCCTGGCATCCTCGGACTCCGACTACATCACTGGCGAGAATATCTCGGTAGCTGGAGGGATGACGCTTGGGCCCGCCGGTTACTAGCGGCTGAGCCCGATAGTACTCAGAACATGACGTCTCGCACTTCGAAGTGGGTTCGCTTTTTCATAGATAGCCTTTTCGGTCAGCATCAATTCAGCGATCCGGCCGACAAGCTGGTCTGTCGAGACGCTCGGCAGCCGAAAGGTCTCCCGCAGCCGTGACGATTTGCTGAGTGGTGGATGGGAGTCATGACACCAAACGACGACTCAAGCACCCGGTGGAATTACTATCGAATTCATCTGCAAATGAAATGATTACTCAATCATTGAACAATTATAACTTGCTACTGCATAGTCTTTTAAAGATAAACTTATTGTTTCTTCTATCAACGAGTGAGTGGGTTACTTCGTGTTGGAGTTGTGCAAGTAAATATTAAGTTTTTATTATAAAATTTACTTACAGAAGAAATACAATTGAGTGGGAATGAGATTACAATAAGTATACGACTATAAAATATTGTAATATAACGACTTAATTTTAAAATTCACTATTACGGCAGAAATGGTCCCCTGCCTGGACGAGATCCATCAGGCGGTGAGTCGCGATTCTTAGATTAACCGTCGGAACTGCCCTCCCGCCTCCGCGCGATTGTGCCGTTCGTCGGACGTCGATGAAGAGATGGTGAAACTCTGCCCAGCGTCATTCTTGCCCGCCCACCTGACATGCGTCATGATCGGGCAACTGTCGTACCAGGCCCGACGACTTGGGCGCTGGCCATAGCCAAAGCAACAAGCACGCTGGCCAAGTCATGGAGTTACGCTACATCGTAGGAGGAAGAACTTGCCTGAGTTCCAGGGGATATACCCAGCACTGATTACGCCGATGACCGACGAGCAGGAGTTGAGTGAGGACGCACTGCGCAAGGTGATCGAGTTCAACATCGAATCTGGTGTCCACGGTTTCTGGGTGGCCGGAGGCAGCGGCGAGAGCGTGGTCCTGGACGACGAAGAGAACCAGAGGATCGCCACGATCGCCGTCGATCAGACCGCCGGCCGCGCCAAGGTTATCATGCACGTCGGTGCCGCGAGCACCCGCCGCGCGGCCGTTCTGGCGACACACGCCGCTAAGGTCGGGGTGGACGCGATCTGCGCGGTGCCACCGTTCTTCTATCCCGTCGGGGACCAGGAGGTGACGGAGCACTACCGGGTTATCGCGTCCGCGACCTCGCTGCCTTTCTTCGCATACAACCTGCCCCTGACCAACGTGGAGATCACCCCGGCTCTCGCAGCGCGGCTTCAGGATCGCGTTCCGCAGTTCGTCGGACTAAAGCACTCGTCTGCCGCGTTCATCAGCGTCCGGGAGTTCGTGTCGATGGGTCTAACCTGCTTCATCGGCAGCTGCCGACTGGTACTACCTGCACTGACGATGGGAGCGGCCGGCTGTGTCGATGGGCCTCCCGGCTGCTTCCCGATGCCGTACCTGAAGATCTGGGACGCGTTTCATCGTGGCGATCTCGAATCCGCGGCGACGGCGCAAGACCAGGGCACTGCGCTGTGCGAGCTGTTCATTCGCTGGCCGTATATTGCTTCGGCAAAGGCACTGATGAGCGAGCAGATCGGCGTCGATTGTGGCCCACCCCGAGCACCCACACGCGCCCTTACGGCGGATGAACGCGTCGAGCTGGTTGCGGCCATGAGGGAAGTCGGGGCGCTTCAGCCGACGTCGGTAGCGTAAACCTATCAACGGCCTCAGCTTCAGAGAGTGACTTTCTATTTCCACACCTCTTCTGAGCTGCATCTTCTCTTTTACAGGTTGGGAGTGAGGGTTCGTGATAAAGACGCCACTCGTTGACCTTTTTGCGCCAAATGTCGACTTTCATAAACTACATTAAGTTCTTACAATATAAGAAATTACGATGACCTACAAGGTAGTTGCAAAGTAATTGGATTGTCTTGCTATATAAGGACTTGCAGACCGAATACCGTAGAGTGGGAGTAGTTCAAATAATACAAACCATTGATTTTATGAGAATTTTTAGTTAGTAAGTTGTTAGAAACTATGGAAGCCAACTACAGCAGACGACACTCAATAGTGTGTGGGTAGCCAAACATTCACAAGCAAAGACATAAGCGGAATACAAAACGACTACTTACAAAAGCAATCTGAACTACAGCCTATAAAGCCGCAGTTGCCGTTTTATTGGTTTAAAATGAAATGGCGTAAATAAAGAAACGATGGTGTTGAATGAAATGCCGCAAAACGAGTCGAAATCGCACGATTTTCTTAATAGGTAGTATATTTTTGTTGAGACAGTTTATCGGAATGGGCATAGTTAGAATACCAAATATATCAGTTAGATAGGATTACCCCCCCCACCTTATGCTCAAAAAGATTTTTAAGGCTTTTGTGCCACCAATATTCATCATCGCTATTCGTTAGTTTCGTGTCTCTGCTGATAACCCCAACGTGTTGCTTGATGGTGATGACTCTCTATTCAAAGATGAGGTGATGAATGTTGATGTTTATGGAGAGTATGGGTGTGGAAAATCTACTAAATGGGTTCTCAACAATACTTCTTCTAAAGTTATAGCGGTTGATACATCAAGGGGGTGGGTTAGGGCTGTACAAAACGATAACAAAAGTAATAACGATAGGCTCAATATTCACCACTCTAACTTGGGTGACGTTGGTGGATGGGGACGTCCATTAAGTTATGTTAGGCAAGATAGTTTTTCTGACTATACGGATTACGTTTGGAGTCAAAATGAAAAACCAAACTTTATTTTAGTTGATGGCAGATTTAGGGTTTGTTGTTTTCTTACAAGTCTGAAGTTCGCTGAAGAGGGTACAAAGATTCTTTTTGATGACTACACAAGTCGTCCCTATTATCACTTTGTTGAGAAATACGTTCCTCGTGTAAGAGAGTGCGGAGTTCAATGCTTGTTTGTCGTTCCTTCGAAAAGTGGGATTGATATGGTTGAGTTGGATAGGGACATTGCTGCGTTTAGAAATGTAATGGATTAATATTTAACAATAGCCTTTTAAATAACGTATTGAGCTATTGAGTTTCAATACTTCTTTTCGTATTGCTAACGAAGCGAATAGTTGGAAACTAGTTAGAAAGGGAAAGGATTCATGTTCTTTCTGGTGGAATATACTTCTGGTGCACGGTGTTATCTTTTCAGCCGCAATGCCCATGTCGATTATCAACAGTAATAAATTTTTTTCTAATAGCTATCTTTTGTTTCTATTTAGATTTCGAAGGTATGGTTTTTCTATGAACAGAAAAGTTAAGGAAAATGCTTTGGATTAGATTGCCGTTAGCTAATGATTTTATCAGGACTAGGAATGTGGATACTGGCTGCAATCTATTTCACTAACGATAACTCGAAATACATAGTGCTTCTCGTATTTGGTTTTTTGTTGTTTTCTTGGCTATGGTGACTACGAAATTTATAAGGATAAAGCAGCAACCGGAAAAGAAAGAATGGCGAAACACTTAGCTAATATGATGGGTGGACAAATATCAGTTATAACTATCGTTTTAGTTTTAATACTCTTGCCAATCTTGAATGGGTTTGTTGGGGATTACCAACAGCATTAATAGTCTCAGATATTTTTTCGTGGAATGTGAAAGTTTTGAAATGACGTAAAACTTTGTGTAATAAGAGAACGGAAGTTCGTCTCTATTTTAGAGACTTTTTTGGAAAAGGTTTTGATTGTTTTAGATAAAAAGTTTCATGTATTCTAAACGAAAAAAATATAATGACTAAAAGTTATTGATTATTCCTAATTAACAACTTGCTCACTATTTTCACTAAATCAAATCAGTCATTGATTTGTTTAGGCTTTTTTCTTACAGTTACGCAAAACGCTGCGCAAACTGCGAATGCGCTTAAAGATTTAAAGCGTCTGTGAAAAGAGTTTGGCTTTACTGCTGGGATGCTTAAAGGATCGCTTGCTGAAGGTAGGAAGAAGAAATGAGAATAGGTTTACTAACATACGACTATACTCATTTAAAGACAGAGCAACTTGTATGTAGATACGTTCAAAATGACAAAGTGAAAGAGATTAATCTTTATGCTTTACCATTTAAACCTAGAAAAAAAAGAACAATTATCATTTCTCATCGACCAGATATGACTCGCTCAATTCCAGTGGAAAGTTTGGCAGAATTATCAAAAGTGAATTTTCAAAAGTGGGATGGTAAAGAAGTTATTAGCGCATCGAACGATGTTTTTGTTATAGGTGGAGCTGGGATTATAGATGTTGCATTCGCAAACGGAAAGCCGATTGTTAATGCTCATCCAGGTATTATTCCTCTTACACGTGGCTTGGATTCCTTTAAATGGGCTATTTATAATAACGATCCCCTGGGAAACACACTTCACCTAATTGATAATGAAGTCGATAAGGGAGAAATACTTCAAATAAAATATACGAAAGTATTTACAACAGATAGTTTGGAAACTCTTGCGCGAAGACATTATCAAAACGAAATAGATATGCTAGCAAATGTGCTAGATGTAATTGACCACCGTATCATACCTGCGGATATTGAAAAGCCAGCAACGATGAGGATGAATGCAGAAACTGAAGCAAAGATGATTCGAAATTTTGACGACTGGAAATTTAAGATGACTAGGTTGCAAAGACATTGAAAAACGCTATCTGATTTTTGGTAGTTCTATGAGTGAATGGTATGACAAGAAAACCAACTGGTAACTTTCGTAAATTGCTGTAAGACGATTAGAGAAAAACAATCCACGTCACCAATAGCTATAAAGAAAAAAACAACCAAGCTATAAATGTTATTATTAATAGCTACTAAGTCGAAGCGTGGAAAAAATGTGCAAAAATGTCAGGTGTAAACTCGTCTAACAGAGAATGACTACCGGCGAACCATTGGAAAAACTTTAGTATAAACTGGCGCTTTACCGACGGAGGTTTGAGATTAGATCTTATAATGAATTGAAAGCTGAAATGGAATCACTTCAACAGCAGATGGTTGAAGATAATACGAACGAACGTGCTAACGCACTCAAAGAAATTAAAGTCTTGTGCAAGGAGGTTGGCTTTAATGCTGGGATGTTAGACGTCTCACTGGCAAAAGGCAGAAAGTCTAAATGAAAATTTCACTTATCTTCGTAATTATAGCTACATTACCAATTGTACTTTCATTAATAGGTGTATTCCTTTTTTTAAATAAGATTAAGTACGCAGTAAAGTCTATTGCTGTGGCGGTATATGCAAGAGTTTATGCTTGGAGTCAACTTGGCCACGATCAGCAGCCGTTCAAAGCAATTACCGATGAGAAGTTATTACTAGACCACCCCATAATAGCTTACACTAATAAATTGGTTTTTTCTTATGGAGAAAAAATATCATTGCACCTTATTGGTAAAGAGAAATTAGAAGTAAATATTTTTCATATCAATAGAGATGGCGTGAAAGTAGAAATGTCAAACTCCCATTATGATATTAATACGCCTTCTGTGGCAGTTTATAGTTCTTTTGACGGTATTATATCACCATCTCACAAAGTTGAAATTGACAGCGGTGCTTTAGGAAGTGGTTGGTTCGGAGTTCAGGTTGGAGATTCGAAAAATGCAACAATAGAGATCCCAATATTTGTCGATCCAAATCAGATTGTAGAGAAAATTTTGTTTGTGGAAAGCACGGACACGCTGTTGGCATATAATTACGCATACGAAACGTTCAAAATCCCTAACTATTACAACAAAAATCTGGAGAAAAGTCTTACAGGAGTAATTCCGTACAATGCACCTATTACTTACAAGCAGGTTGAATTGAATCGTTTGGACGAAGTTCAACGTCAAGACCACTTAATTAATTCTGACTTGATTCATAAATTAAACCTTGGTGACTTAGGTGTTGACTTTCAGTCGATCTCTGATGAACTGC
Organism: uncultured Spirochaetaceae bacterium; assembly: GCA_964618015.1. GTDB lineage: Bacteria > Spirochaetota > Spirochaetia > SZUA-6 > Bin103 > CATQHW01. The sequence continues at coordinate 18,041 of CAZTZA010000016.1, forward strand.
TTGATAACCCAAATACCCTAGATAATATCAATGTACTAATTTTTGGTAGTCATAATGAATACTGGACTGAAGACAAAGCGCGTAACGTTATGGAGTTTATTGATGGTGGGGGAAAGGTTCTGTTACTGGGTGGAAATCATGCATGGCGACAAGTTTATCGTGAGGGTGGGAGGACGTGGCTACATGGATCAGGTTTAACTGAAAATCCAATCTTTAGTAATCTTATATGGAAGTATATCGGTTCTTATTACACCGTAACGGATTACGACACCTATGCTGGCATAGAGGTTATAGATAGCAAAAATTTTTTGAAACGTTTTTCTATAAACGTTGAAACAAAGTCAGTTATTGGTAGCGGAACACGATTCCCACATTATGATGACAATATACTTGGCATTAGTGGACATGAGACAGATAAGTTAACTGAAAAATCTGAAGGATTTATTCATCTCGCCAAAGGTTTAAATGAAAATGGAGGTGCAGACCTTGTCTACAAGTCATTCTCATCAGGAGGAGAGGTCTTAAACTTTAGTAGTATTGCTACATGGCATAATAAAGATCCACTGATATTTGACTTAATAGAAAAATTCATCAAGGACGATGACTAGGTTGCAATGACATGAACGAGTAGAGCCGTGCAATCGGCCTTAGTTTGCCTGCTCGGACCGAACTTGAGTAACCCGGTCTGTTCTCCACCAGCGCTGCCGCAGTTCGTAATCGGAGACGCCGACAAGGCTACTTATTACGAAGAAGGTAGCGGGAATACATTAATTCCTTCAGGATCGGCACCGCATTGCGGTAAAGATTGTCCCACCCGTCATCAAACGACAGGTAGCATAGTCAACCACCCCTCGAGGATACCATCTCATGAGCTAAGTCCTTGCTATAGTCTGTAGTTATCCAGGGTGTCCCGGTTGATATCGATCCCCAGGCCCAAACCGTCTGGAACCGGGATGTTTCCCTCGGCATTTGGGGTCAAGGGCGACGTCAGGAGCTCATCCCTGGCGGGGAAAAATGCGGTCTCCCACACCAGGGAGGCGGACTCGTATCCTCGCCGTCCGCTGCCCCACGGTGGCGTCGCAGCGATCAGGTGGAGCCCCACCACTCGCTCCAGGCAGCCGAAATAGCAGTGTTGGTAACTGTGGAGATTCATGAGATCAATTGCGTGGCCGGCCCTGAGCAGCGTTGTGAGGCCACCCAGAGCTTGCATATCGGGCTGGACCAGGTCCAGGGCCTCATGTCTCATGAGCTCGTAGACTTGTCCGATGGTCTCGCAGCCCTCCCCGCCTGCAATGGGGGTGTCGATCTTGTTGCGCAATAGCCGATATCCAGCGATGTCGGCCCGCGGCAGGGGTTCCTCGAACCAGGAGATCCCTCCCTCGGCGTCCAGGGACCTGCCAATGCGGACCGCCTGTTCGAAGCTGTGGGTGCAGTTGCTGTCGACGGCTAGGGGTAGTTCGTACATCCCAGCTTGGCGCGACATCATCTGCTTCACCTGCGTGATGCACTCGATATCATCGTCAATGCTCAAGCCGCCGATCTTGATCTTTGCCTGCCTGAAACCGTGCGCGAGAGCCTGCTCCACGAGCTTCAGGATCCACTCGATCGCATCAGCGTAGTCTTCGCGGTAGGACTGCAGCGAGGCATAGACCGGAGCGTCCTCCCTGAATCGTCCACCCAGAAGATTGGAGAGTGACAGCTCGGCCCTCTTTGCAGTGATGTCCCAGAGGGCTGTGTCCAGCGCAGATAGCAATCCCGTGGGAATTCCAGCGCTGCTGGCGATACTGGCGTAGATTTGCGCGCTGTCCGCTGTGTCTCGGCCGGTGAGCGATTCGAGCAGCGGGTCGCAATCTGGCGAAGTATCCGCCGGCCTGTCAAAATAGGTGCTCTCCCCCCAATCGCCCCACCCTGTGATTCCGGAATCCGTTTTGACCTCCAGGACGTTCAAGAGTCGCGCGGTCTTCATGGTGAGTGCGTCACCGTAGACGAACGGTGTGTCGTTCTTCAGTTGATAGAGATTTGCATCGACTATCTTCATTTGTTTCCTTGGCGACAGGATACGCCTATCGACCATGAGATAAACAGCACCGACATCCGTGCCCGATAGCCACTGGCCCGTCATGCTCCTGCACGGTGTTCGGGATATCTTTGTTTTGCGCGACCGGTCATGCCCTCGTAAGCCATATCCGCTTGAAGATCGCCGACAGTGTAGTCGCTACAGGATCTCGTCGTTTACACGCTCAGCTGGGTCGTCGTCATTATCTCCGTCTTCACGCCGCTGGCCGTCTTACTCTACCGGCGGTTGAGTGGTACGCGATAGCAATCTCCTTCCTTACGAAGAGCTGAGGGTGTATATGTTGATGCACCGAAGATCGGAGGTACCGACATGACTGTTCACGATCACGAATCCGAACGATCGCGCCAGCCGGGTCCTGGCCACGAGAGTCAGCTCCTCATTGGTGAGGAGCAGGGTGCGAGCCATGGGTTTTGCATGGGCGTCTCCTACTACATGGAGGAAGGGTATGGAGCTGCAGGCGTTCACGACGATCAGGAGGGCTTCTACGTCCTGGAAGGCACTGGAACGGCCAAGGTCGGCGATATCGAGTTCGCGATCCGTCCCGGCTCGAGCTTCATTGCCGCAGTCGGCGTTGCACATTCGATAAAGCGAGACCCAGGGAGTCAAGCGGTCAAGGTGCTGTGGAGCCACGGAGCCGTATGAGACGGAGGTCGCGCACCCTCATTTGTCGCTGATTTTGCGGTGGGGACCCACAGGAGGACCTCATCGCCGGCGCGCGAAGTCGAGATTCTCTGAGACCCGCCCCTCCACAGCGATCGCGTTGATGGTATCGTCCTCCAGCATCTCCTGCTTGGACAAGAGCCAGCGCACCCCCGTGTATGCCTGCCTCGAGCCGCGTGTCTCCCGCATTTGCGTGGACGGATCAAAGATACCTGTCAGGTCGACGTCGACACTGTCTCGCAGGCACGCGCGCTTTGCCGGAGGCGTGGTCGTGAGAGAAGCCGTACTGCCTTCATAGACAGTAATCTACTGGGCCCGCCTTCTCATCAAAGCTCAGGTGGTGCAAAGATCGACAGAATGCAAGGAGTCGAGAGACGACCAAGATGTGTATATACGGACTGTCATCTATAACTACTATCTTCTACTTGCAAGCACCTTGACTCGTCCTGGAGAATTACGTCAGATCAAGTAGGATATGACCAAGGTGTTGAAGGTAAAGGATGCAGTCGATCTCGAGCAATAACAATGAGATCCGCAATGTAGCCATTATAGCCCACGTCGATCACGGCAAGACCACTCTCGTAGATGCGATGTTCCGGCGCTCCGGCATGTATCGATCCGGACAGGCCGTAGTCGAGCGGGTAATGGACCGGATGGACCTCGAACGCGAGCGCGGCATCACCATCACCGCAAAGAACTGCTCCATCCTGTGGCAAGGCGTGAAGATAAACATCGTCGACACACCAGGACATGCGGACTTCGGTGGCGAAGTCGAACGCGCCCTGTCCATGGTGGACGGTGCTATTCTGTTAGTGGACGCCGCTGAGGGCCCACTACCGCAGACTCGCTTCGTGCTGGCCAAGGCGCTCGAGCTTGGTCTCAAGATTGTTCTGGTCATTAACAAAATCGATCGCGCAGATGCGCGGCCGGCCGAGGCCCTCGACGAGGTGCTTGAGCTGCTCATCGATCTGGATGCACATGAGGATCAGCTTGACCTGCCAACGCTCTACGCGGCAGGCCGGGAGGGCGTAGCCAAGGCGACCGCGGACGGGAGCGAGCAGGACCTAGACGTACTCCTCGACGCGATCGTTAAAGAGATGCCGCCGCCCACCACCCGTCGCAAGGCACCGTTTCAGATGTTGGTCTCGGATCTCGGCTATGCCGACCACCTCGGCCGGCTGGCGATTGGCAAGATCTATGCGGGCAGCGTCGCTTCCAATGACCGGTTGATACGGTTGGGTGTCGTACGCAAAGAGCCGCTACGCGTAACGCGTATCCAGCTCTATGATGGCATCTCGCTGGCCACCGCCGCGTCGGCTGAAGCGGGCGACATTGTTGTGCTGGCTGGCGTCGACGAGGTGCACATCGGCGATACCATTTGCACCTCGGAAGAAGTGGAGCCGCTACCACGGATTATCATCGACGAGCCAACCGTCTCCATGCGCTTTACCAAGAACACCTCGCCACTTGCTGGACGGGAGGGCAGCGTCATTCAGGCTAGCAAGATTCGGGAGCGCTTGCACCGCGAGACCTTGCAGAATGTATCGATTCATGTGGAGGAAACAGCGGACGATAGCACGTTGGTGAAAGGCCGTGGTGAGTTTCAGCTTGCTATTCTGATCGAAACCATGCGTCGCGAGGGCTTTGAGCTCTGTGTCGGCCGGCCGCAGGTGATCTATCGGAGTGAAAACGGTAAGCGCGCCGAACCGATCGAACTGCTTACGATTGACTGCGAAGACGCATACACCGGAGTGGTCACTGAGAAGCTATCGGTGCGTAAGGGGCGCTTACTCGATCTGAAGTATCAATCTTCGGGACGCGTCGAGCTGCAGTTTCGAGTGCCAACCCGTGGGCTCATTGGCTATCGCGACGAGATGCTCACCGATACCCGTGGTACCGGGATCATGCATACACGGGTCATCGGATATGAATCTTACCTGGGCGACTTTACTGCTCGCTCCACTGGCTCATTGGTCGCGGACCGGCAGGGCACTGCCGTGCCCTACGCAATCTTCAATCTTGAGTCACGAGGTCGTATGTTCGTTCATCCAGGCGATCCAGTGTATGAAGGGATGTTGGTTGGCGAACACAGCCGCGACAATGATCTCAACGTCAATCCCTGCAAGACGAAGAAGCTCAGTAATGTGCGTGCAGCTGGCAATGACGATGCGGTAACGCTGACGCCAGTGACCCCTATGACGCTCGAGGCTGCGCTACAGTTCATCCGCGACGACGAAATGGTCGAGGCGACACCGAAGTCGTTACGGATGCGCAAGACCATCTTCTCGGCCCAGCAGCGGCGCAATGAAGGTGGGCGTTAGTGCACCGCTATGCTCAAACGCGGCGGTGTGGAGAGCGGCCCATTTTTGGCTTGGCTTTCTCAGCCGGCTCCCGAACGATATCAGTGTACCACCGACCACGATGCAGCCGGCGCTGGCGCTGAAGTCACGGCAACTAAGAAATCAAGATGTTTAGCCAAAAAAATTCATAGAAGGCTCTGGTTGTCAGTCAACAATAGTATAGATTTCGCGGTTCCCTGATTCTATTAATGGTGAAAACTTGCTGTACCATTCCTGCCACTGTTCATATTTAAAAATACTACCCAAAGATTTTTCAAATGCCGCCAAACTTTCGTGTGTGCTCTCCATAACCATCCGGTAATAAGGACCAGTTAGGTCGGTGGTTAACCTGTCCGCTACTCCATGTCCGATCTCCTGGGCAATTGTTTTTCCTTCCTGCCACAAAGCTATAGCATCTTTCGCCTTACCAAACTTTAGTTGAAATATATCGCGAACTAAGATCATTCCTTAACCTCCAGTCTCTGTGCATTTGTAAAGATGTTACTCTTAGGCCCTAACGTGCAAGGCTACGTTCGGAAAAAACCACATCTTATCGATATTACGTCCAGAGAATCAGTTGTCCTTCCTGTCTGAGGGAGACACTCTCGTATCTACCAAGTTAGACCGTCTGGATCGAAGTGTACGCGATTCTGTCAGTATTCTTAATAGCCTTTTCTGAAACATAATATTTTGATTCAATATTGAAATATAAATATAATTGATGCGTATTCATAAGTTGTATTTTTTTTCCAGTCCTAATCCCATCATTCCGCTATCAACCCATCTCCAATAATAAAGAGCAAGAACTCCCTTGAAGGGAATCGCCCAATCAATTTCCTTCAATGATTTTGACAGACAGCAATTGAATAAGATTTTGTGCGCTTTGATTAAGGTTGCGTCTCCTTGAGGGAAAATATTAAGTCTGCCAAAATAAAATAGCATTACAATTCCAGAAGACCACTCTCCGAAACCGTCTAATTTTTTAATTTCATATTTTGCCTCGGTATCTGTTAAGCCTACCCATTCATTAGTAAAATTGGGATTTTCTATGAATTTCTTTGCCAAGTTCCTGATAAATCTGGCTTTAAATTTTGATACCCCACAATCTTTTAGTTGATCATCCTCTATTTTGATGAAGTCTTTTGGATTCAATTCTGTTTTTTTCTTAGCAGAGATGCTGCATACTCTCTGGAAAATATTTTCTGCAGCTTTTGCGGATAATTGTTGACTGATAATAATTTTTGCAAATGCTTGGAAATTTGTGTTGCGTTTCTCAAATCTGATTACGCCAAGTTTCTCCACTAATAATTTAAAAACTTCAGACCTCTCTTGTAGAAGAATTATTCCCTTGCCAAACTCTTCGTTAACTGTCATATGCAACTCTTGCCTCACGTTTATTTTTTATAAGTTATGTTACGTTTACTCAAGAAGATGTTTCAAAGTCATCGTCATTAAATTTCTTCTGTATCATTTCCGCAATGTGTTTCGATTTCAATATTTTCATGTATATAACCTTTCCAGGTAAACCGATGACTTCCTGACTATCTATGTGAAAATTCATCAAGTCACATTTTTTCTGGATGGATATAGTCAGTTCCTCTTGATTTCTGTAAAATAATTATTAACCAGACCTGCTATATTAATAGAAGCCGTTGCATTTAAAATACCTCTTTCCACCCATCTAACAGGCTGTTTTATAAGAAATTATCATGCACCGATCTGTGTCCTGGGGTTGTAATTGCCTCAGTAGAGCACGTCAGATTCTTTATAGTTCTTTACTAATTAAGAATAAGAAGTTTTTATATGAGGAAATACAAAAAGTTTGGAGTTGAGTGGGAGTGACGTTACAATGAAGGTGATTTCAAGAGAGGTCTTCATTCCTTCTCCGGCTGTCGGAGTCGGGGTAGTAGGGGCTGCCTATTATACACGTGCTGTTGGTGAAGAGCTGATTAGTGTTCACGCACACCAATCGCGCAGTGACACTTGGGATCGTGCCATTTACCGTCGTTCTTTAGATGGCGGCTACACTTGGAGTGAGCCGAACGAGGTACTCACCGGAGAACAGCGTTCAGGTGGTATGTGGCATCGGTATCCTCGGACCCGCTATGTCGATTCCATGACCGACCGTTATATCACTTTGGACGTTGAGGGGGTTCTACCCTCTGACGATCCTTTGGAGGGGATGCGTCAGTGGATGCTGAATTACGCGGTGTCTCAAGACGGTGGACGCACCAATCTGGTTAACGAGCCGTTAATTCACGACGGTTACGACTCGGAGGGGAAGCCGTTCGATACCGAACATCCGCTGCCGGGAGTGTGGCGTGGCCGGGCCGGAGTGATGTTGGGAGACCTGACTTGTGTTCCGATAACGCTTCGTGGCGGCGCTGATGCCGGAGACATCCTGGTTCCCTGTCAGATCTGCCCGATAGGGCCGGACGGCACCTTTCTTAATAAAGGGGGCGGGTCCACCTTCCATGATTCAGCGTTGCTACACGGGCGCTGGATCGATGGCGGGCCGTTCCTGAGCTGGAGGCAATCGGAACGCGTCATCGGCGATCCTGAGCGATCGACGCGTGGATTTCTGGAGGCAACCATCGCCGAGCTCACGCCAGGCCGGGTTTTGATGGTGATGCGTGGCTCGAATGACGTGCGGCCGGATTTGCCCGGATATCGCTGGTACGCGATCTCCGAAGACTGCGGCTGGACTGTCAGTGATGTTTTGCCTTGGACTGACACTCTAAACGTCCCGCTCCATTCGCCGAGCTCCTGCTCGCAACTGCTAGATCACTCCGGTGGCCGTCTTTTTTGGCTTGGCAATCTGTGCGAAGGCAATCCACGTGGCAACAGCCCACGCTATCCCATCGTTATTGCTGAAGTAGACCGCGGCACTGGCCTGCTCAAGAGTGAAACAATTACCGTTATTGACGACAGACAACCGGGAGAGTCCGAGCGCCTTACCCTGTCTAATTTCTACGCTCGCGAAGAGCGAACGAGCGGCGACATCCTACTCTACCTTACGCGCTACTATGCACGACTCCGTACATTTGAAGCTGACAGGATTGTCTTCCGAATTGCGATAGATTGACCCAGTAACGCTCGAACATCCTCGTCTCTATGTAACGGTCGTCTCATATATCGGAGTGCTGTCGTTGTATGACCTGCGTCGCAGCGTTATGAAGGGTCCAGGGCATAATCTCTGGTGTGCCTGCAAGATGACGTGAACCGCCAAACGGCCTTTCCTCCCTATTATACATCTACTCCGTTTCCTAATCGATCAGTGGCGGAGATCAAACGTCGTGAGAATGACTACAGACTTTCGGAAGCGGATTTTCAACGCGTGACAGAGCTGCGTAGTCCTCCTCGGGAATACATCGTTTAAAAGAATTCGGAGATACGCCCGAGTAAAAACTAATTCACTGTAATATAGAAATTAAATAGACGACGGAACTGGCCAAAGTTTTAAATTATCTGAAAACACGGTTTAAAGTTATATATAATTTTATTAAAGGATGAAACGGTAAGCTTAATTAAGAAACTGGCGGCAAAATAGCGCAAATGCTAATCATTAGGTGCCGAGAGAAGAAGTCCGCAACCGTCGGATAAATTTCGTCAACCAGAGTCCAATTCTGACGGTAAACTAAGCAACTCAGATCAGCACAAGATTGTGATGGGCAAGCACGTAGGATCGTCTATCTACCTCACAAGTTAGTTGTGAGGTAGATAGACGATGAAAATGAAATATTCCTTATGTGGCAAGAGTTGGGATATCGCCGATGGTGTCAAGCCGATGCACGTTGGTGGTGAATATGTCCTCTTCAAGCATGATTGAGCGCCAGCCGGGCGGCTGTGGATCCATGGCGGGGCGGTCGGTGTGCGGCTTGAACTGGAATGCTGTCGACGGCGTGGTGTAGACCGGCACTCCTGCAAGATTACCTTCGTATTCATGGTGTACGTGGCCGCAGAAAATACCCCGCACTCCGGTGCCGCTGATGGCCTCCGCTAGGTCCGTACCGTTTTGGAGGACCAAAGGGTCTAAACAGGGACTTTCGACTGATATCGGTGGATGGTGGAGGAACAGTAAAGTAGGCCGGGAGCGGTCCTCGGCGATCCAGTTCGCGAGGAGCTCGAGCTGTCGTGCTGACAGCTCCCCGAAGACGTTCCCCGGTGAGTGGCTGTCTATCCCGATGATCTGCCATTCGCCAGCGGTAACGCGAAAGGTCACGCAGGTGGCATTACTTTTGGGCTGAGGGAACACATTGATCAACTCCTGGCGATCGTCGTGGTTGCCGGGAACAAAGGAAGAACATTCGATCCAGTCATGAAGGGCGTTCGCTAGCTGCCGATACCCCATCTCGGTGTGCTCCTGGCTCAAGTCGCCGCTAAACACCACATGCTCAGGAGTGCCGTGAATGGATCGCGCCGCGCCCAGCACCGAACGTAGTGTGTCGTATGGGCGGATACCGTGCATCTGACCGTCTGTCTGGCTCATCAGGTGGGGAGCGGAGATCTGAAGAATGGTTATACTCATGTAGGCCTCCCGAGAGTGCCGCTGCTCTATGGCCAACGACTTATCGCATTCTCGCACGTCCTCCCGGTGAGAGATAAGTTAGAACCAGGGCGCTCGCGCTGCTTTGCGAATTAGGAATGTAACCGCGAAGATCATTGGTGTGCAGGACTACCAGGTCTGATTGAGGGTGTGACCCGAGCGCGTGCTTATCGATAGATGATCACGTTTCGCCAACGGTGTGCCAGTGACCATTAGGGTACTCGAACCGGATCCGCAGTTCCACGTCTTCGACAGTGACCGTAAACTCGTCGGCCAGCCGTTCGTTCCTGCGTGCCAACCTCACCGCGACTCGGTTACGACCTCTCACTGGCAGATGGTCCATGAGGTCGTAGCAGAACCACGGCGTCTTCGGATGCATGGCGTACGTCCCAGGTTCGATTGGATTGGCGCAAGCGAGGGCATGGCCGTTGAGTGACACCTCGACCTCGTCATGCACGGTGAGGTTCTTCAGGTGGAGTTGCAGCTTCACCGCCTCCAGCCGCGGTCGCGCGGCCTCGAGGTCATCGTGGATTTCGATCTCGATATTTACCGGGTCGGAAGAGAGTGAAACGGGAATCTGGCGCTCCGTCTCCAGACAATTCGGAAATGCCCAAATAGCGCTCGGTGATTCCCAGGATTCGAGTGAACGCGTCACGACGTAGGTTTTATCCTTGTGCTTCAACCTGAGGGCACTCCCGATGTCGTCGAGCGCCGCCCGGTTGTCGTAGTCGTAGGTTGCGCCTACTCCAAAGAAATTGAACACGTACAGTCCATCCGCCCCTTTAGCCAGGTGACGTGTAGCGATCGCGCGAATCATCTCCACCGACATCGGCGTCATGATCGGCGGCCTCAGGTACCAGCGTTGAAGGGAGCCGGTATGCCCAGGCAGGTATCCCCCCTCGATAGCGGGGTAGAGGAGGGTGTCAGTACCGGCGACGAGATCGACCCACTCGTCGATGTCCTCCTCGGTGTCCTGCCCAAACAGGCAAGACGGCACGATGATGTCGATCAGTCCGTCACGAACCCAGCCTCGAACATCCAGGCCCAGCCGTTCGCTACCGCGGATGGTGCTCGGAACTCGCGTCGCGAACCCGATCGGCCGTCCTCGCTCGCTGCCGATTCGGTCCAGCGTGGCCTGTGTTTCCGTGATAAGCTCACTCATCAACGGTGCGCCGAGATCTTCTTCTCCCTTCTTGAAATAGCCGGGACTACGCATGAAGTCGAACAGGAACCCGTCGACGTCGTAGCGCTCACACGCCTCGACCGCCAGGTCCCGTCGCAGTGCCCGCACCTCTTCGTGTGCGAAGTCTTGGAAGAAGCGCAACACGTTTGCCAACGGTTTCGGCCACCCTCTTGCGCCGTCGTCACCGATGAGGAGCTCTGGGTGTTTAGAGAAGAATTCGGCTGACCACAGGTTCCCGGATGGTATCTCGCCCTCAGGCACCTCGTCGTCGTTGGGGCGTCCTCCCAAGTGGTGCCAGTCGTTCATCCCCATTCGGAACCAGAAGTCGACGCCGACGCGCCGAGCCTCCGCTAGCTTTATCGCCTCGGGATCAATTCCGGCGTTCCATGCCTGGTGCACGTTCTCCGCGTGCCGCCACAGATGAGCCCCGCCGGTCCGAGAATCTCCATCCAGCCGGTTGGCAATGAACTCAGCATTTGCCACTTTCGTCGGCCACCCGACGGTGAAACCGGCATTGGACCCCATCGCTCCCACATAGGCGTCCACTGCGGTTCCCTCGAAGGACCCGAAATGGGCCATAGCGATCTTCTCTGGCGACATAGGTGGGTGGTAGTACGCTTCCAGAGAGAGATTCTGGTCCCACATGATTCTGTAGTGTCGCGGCAGGCGATCGGCTTTCCGTCTTGTTGTCAACGTCATCCTCCGTATCGACCGTCGATGCGGGCTGCAGTCTGGTGCCCAGTGGCCGAGC
>CAZTZA010000016.1:29606-37503 GCA_964618015.1 uncultured Spirochaetaceae bacterium
AATTGCGGATCTCCATACATCTGGCGGGTCCGCCTCAATCCTAGACGAAATAAGGCCTTGTCGATAGTTGCCGTATTATATGTTTGCTCGATGCTGGTGAGTTAGCCGATAAAGCCGTAATGGCCTCCATGGCGCCTGGCTATCGTCATAGGTTTGAAGGTGGCGAGAATCGAAGCTTTCAGGAGGATTTTCTGCCGCTCACCATCATTTTTCATCCTTTCATAGCCGTCTGCTATTCTTCCCGGCAGTCTCGCTGTTGGTGACACGATCCGTAGCCAGGGTTAGTACCTTCTCCTATAAAATGGTGATAGGGTAGTAGAGGTTGCGGGAATCGAACACCGGCCGTGTGCTTCTACTGCTTCATATTCCACAATCACTTGCGTTACAAGGATTGTGATGAGGCGATCACGTGAGATCGTCTATCTGCCTCACGAGAAATATCAGTCAGGTGGGAACTGGTATTTTTGGAATTGGGTTTCAGACGAAAACAAACTGATCAAGTGGGGTTTCCTTCACTCACCGGCCATGCTGGAGGTGGCTTGAAGTCGATGCGTCTATGCAGGTCCAGAGCTGCAGCATCGATCGACGCGTACTGCTTTTGTTCATCGACGCGGGTAAACTGGCCACCTTCTAATACCGTCTCACCGTCGACAAGCACGGTTTCAACTCCGACGCTCTGCGCTCCGTAGATAAGATTGTTGACGACATTCGTCAGCGGATGCCATTCAGGACGTGATGCTGACTGGATCACCACATCCGCCCTCTTGCCGACTTCGAGCGATCCTGTCTCGTCGATGATACCCAGTGATCTCGCGCCATTGAGCGTCGCCATCTCCAGTGCCTGATGGGCAGAGATTGTTGGTACTTGCTGTTTAGCTTCGCGATGAAGCGTCGCAGCCAGGTAAGCTTGACGTCCGACGTCGAGAAAGTCGGAGTAAGTACCGGCGTCGGAGCCGAGCGCTACGTTCACGCCCTGTTCCAGCATTTGCGGAAACCTCCCAACGTGCGAGACGCCCATTCCTGCCCTGGTCGAGGCAGAGGGGCAGTGGATGACATTCACACGCTCTCGGGCCAGAATCTCCAATTCTGATTCCTCAGCATGGATCATATGGATCAACTGCACGTTGTCAGCCAGCACCTCCAGTTGCGCCAGGTGTGCGGCGGCAGTCTTGCCTCCAGTTAAACGCTGGTATAGAGCAACGTCGTTTGGACCGAAAGATTGATGCATCGTCAGTATACTTTTGTGTTCATCGGCTAAGCGTTTGCCAGCGGCAATGAGTTGGTCGCTGCACATGCCCATTCCCGCTAGGCCAACCGCAGCCCAGATAGATTTGTCCCCAGAACGCGGCAGCGACTTTAACGATTGCTCTAGTCGCTTGACGCATTCGAAAACGTCTCCCATTGCAACCTCGGGAACGGGATGGCAATCCCAGCAAGACTCGGTCAAGATCGCCTTCATTCCGATGTTTGCAACTGCCTCGGCGGTGAGCTGAACCGGATAGCGGCCGCTCTGATCGCAGCAGGTGGTAGTGCCGTTGCGCACCATTTCCATGCAGCCGAGAGTGGCGGCACAGTACGCTTCGTGCTCGGTCAAACCGGTCCAATAGGGTAGCCACTGCTCGTGCTCGCGTTCGACCGGCCATGAGTCAGGGATGCTGCCGCGACCAAGGTGGAGGGAAAGATGCACGTGGCAGTCGATAAACCCTGGGTGCACGACTCCTCCGTTGGCATCGATGGTCCGATCTGGCCGATAGGTGCGGGACACGTCCGTGCTGTTGCCGATAGCGACGATGCGTCCATTGTGAATTGCGAGGGCACCGTCCAATAAAATGCGACGCCGCTTGTCCATAGTAATTAGGACGCCATTGTTAACTACTATGTCGATCGTCTCAGGGGTCATCATCCGATGACACCTGAGCTTCTTGTCGCTGTCAAGGCGTTCCCTGCCGATATCCCTATACTCAACACGATGGATACGTATTGGGGAAACATTCACACCCATCTTCTGCTTCTACTACTTCGTTCAAAGAAGTTTCGTCTTTGAAATTGATCACACCATCACCCGATTGAAACGAAACATCTTTTATGTCATCTGCTGTCTTGGCTTCTGGTAATTCAAGATCTGTATAATTGTAATTGTGTAGGTGGTGCAGATGCTTATGTTCACTTCGTCTTCCTTGATTCATGCATAATCTACCATTCTTTCGATTTTGAGAATCTATGCCAATAAAAATCCAGTTGCACCTCTATAATCTAACAGAGAGATAGATGCAAAAACCAAGGTACGACAAAAAAGGAGAAATATATTATCAAAATCTCTGCTTAATAGAATAACAAGTCAAGATCAAATCTATCATTCGTAATTACAAGAGATGTCATAAAAATCATAAGAGAAAGAAATAAAGTTGCTCTAAATATAACTTTATTTACATTCACTGGTAACCGTCATCTCTACTTAACGCTAAATTTATCATTTCACGGGTCACTGAAAAGCGGTGATTTTTATTGTAACTTGTCGAACTATTTCCTTCGATGAAAGAAATCACTGGCATTGTATTTTTGGTTTCATATAAATTTTCCTAGACACAAAAAGAACAATGTCTTATAATCGCCATATAAAGAACAAGAGGTGAATATATGGATCGTCCCAACATAGTATTTATTCTTGCTGACGACTTAGGCTGTAATGATCTTAGCTGTGAAGGCAGTACATTTTACGAAAGCCCCAACATAGATTGCATAGCCGCCGGCGGGATGAAATTTACCCAGGGTTATGCTTCTTGTCAGGTATGCAGCCCGTCTAGAGCCAGTATTCTTACCGGAAAAGTGCCTCCACGCCATGGTATAACTGACTATATCGGAGCAGCAACCGGTGAATCTTGGCGAGAACTGAATCGTCATACTAAAATGTTGCCACCAGAATATGAACGCGGTCTTAGATTTAATGAAATAACTTTTCCTCAAGTCTTATATAGTAGCGGTTACCAGACATTCTTTGCTGGTAAATGGCACCTCGGGGATATCGGTCAAGATCCGGAACAATTTGGGTTTGAAACAAATATTGGTGGCTGGAAAGTTGGTCAGCCTCGCGGAGGTTATTTTTCTCCTTATGATAACCCTCGACTTACTGATGGCCCTGCTGGTGAGTCGCTTCCCATTCGTCTGGCTACGGAAACGGCAAGCTGGATTACCAAGCAAAAAGACAGTCCATTTCTTGCCTATTTATCTTTTTATTCTGTCCACGGACCTATCCAGACCAGCCAGAAATTGTGGAAAAAATATCAAGAAAAAGCACTAGAACTTTACGGAAAAACAAAAAAATATGTTCGCCGTTTTTCTATGGATGGGCATCTTCCGGTTCGGCAAATACAAGACTGTCCTATTTATGCTGGTATGATAGAGGCGATGGACGACGCCGTAGGAATTGTACTGAAAACACTTTCAGATTTAGGGTTAGAAGATAATACTATTATATGTTTCACTTCAGATAATGGAGGGGCATCATCAGGGGAACCATTTGCAACTTCTAATCTTCCACTCCGCGGAGGGAAGGGCAGGCAATGGGAAGCAGGTATACGTGAGCCATTCTATATTAAAGTTCCAGGAATGACTGACCCCGGAATGACTTGTAATACACCCGTTTCGTTTATTGACTTTTATCCAACATTTCTTGAGCTGACAGACTGTGAAATACCACAACAGCAGACTATTGATGGACTAAGTCTGGTTCCGCTTCTTGATGTAAAAAAATCCTGTCAGGCTAATAATCAGCAACGGAGATCTATCATAAAGAATCGGGACTTGTTCTGGCATTACCCCCATTACGGAAACCAAGGAGGCGATCCTAGCTGCATAATACGCCGAAAAAACTGGAAACTTATTCATTATTTTGAAGACGGGCACGACGAACTCTATGACCTTAATACTGATCCATGTGAACAATTTGATATAAGCGCTACTTATGAATCAAAAACCACAGAAATGAGAGCGTCCCTCGATGAATGGCTCCGGGAAGTTAAAGCTCAATTTCCGCGTATCGACCCTAATTATAATCCAGAATCAGCGCGAAAGGCTGCTGATCATATTGAAAATATTATGATTCATGATTTAGAAGAGCAACACGCTGATTTCTTGAACCCTTCCTGGAGTCCTAACGCTGACTGGTGGCAGAGTCAATTAGTTATAGACTAACTAAGACTTGTGGTCTTTATAAAGATATATTAATTATTATAAGAAATGATCAGCCGGCAAGATAATCCGTCTCTGGTTTGATCGTCAAGATATGCTGTCTATAAATGATTTCTCTGTCATTATGCTTACTAAGTAACCAAGTCGACTTTTACGATCTAAGGGAAAATGATTTTCTATCGTGTCTGAAAGGATCTGCTCAGTGACCGCTAATCGACGGAACGTGATCGTTGGAGAAAGTTATGGCCGCGCCGACTGATCTCGAGATCTACCTCTTTGATCTGCGCGGTTATCTGATTCTCTCGGCTGCCCTCTCTTCGACTGAGGTCAAAACGCTCAACGCGAAAATTGACACTCTGCTCCCACTGAACCCTGGAGAGTGGCGCGGCTACATTCATGGTCAAAACTATAACGACAACGACGGCCTCAATCTGCAACAGATCTATGAGGGTGGAGATCCATTCGAAAAGCTCATCGACCATCCAATATGGATTGAGAAGATTAAGCATTTCGTCGGTGGCGAGGGTACCTTCGACTACAACCACGGTCCACTCTTCATCGACGAATGCTTCGCCAATCTTCGCGGCCCCGGAGGTGCAATCGGGTTGCACTCCGGTGGAAACTTCAGTTCGAAACGCAATCAGTTTCGCTTCCGCAATGGTCGCTTCATGGTGGGCCAGGTCAATTTGCTGATTGCACTGACCGACATCGGTCCCGGGGATGGGGCTACGATGGTGATTCCTGGAAGCCACAAGTCCAACTTCCCACACCCCGCCTACGGGAGGCATAGGATGGGTGGCGAGTCTGCCTCGGTCGACGGCGTCGAGGGCGCCATTGAGGTGAGCCTAAATGCAGGTGATGTTCTACTGTTCACTGACACCCTCGCGCATGGATCTGCTGAGCGGACTAATCTGGGGGAGCGCCGTTCGATCGTTTACCGCTACGGCCCCTCGTGGGGGTACTTCCGCCATGGGTATGAAGTGTCCCCGGAGCTCCTCCAGCGCCTCACGCCTGAGCGCCGCCAGATCGTAATGCCGCACATTCCGCTGCCTCGCGATCCGCAGCGGGTGGACTGATCCGTAGCTGACCGCACATAGTGCGCTGACAGGCCTGTCCACGAACGGAGTTAATGACTGAAGCTATACGCGATAACGAACTGGCCTCAGCAGATTGAACGCGTCACTGCCCGATTCCTTCAGCCGTTGACGACGGACGAACGGATCACAGGCACGGCACCTATCGCTGGGCGGCGGGTAACAGGTAGACTTGGCTGAGTCATGGCCACCGCCTCTGTCCCTGGGACGGTCATCCACCACGTTCCAGCAGCTTCAGAGCAGTACGTTGGCTGCCCCTCGATCGTCGTCCTACCTTCCGGCAGATATTTAGCATCCCACTCCTACTTCGGCAACGGTGCTACCAACAGCGACAGCTTCCTCTACTGTTCGGACGATCGGGGCGCGATCTGGTACCGTATCGCTGAGATCAATGGCCAGATCTGGTCGAAGCTGTTTCTCCACGCTGGGGCGCTGTACATCATCGGCACGGATCACTGTGATCGCTACGGCGGCAGGTTGAACGGCAAGATGGTAATTCGTCGGTCTGACGACGACGGGCGCACGTGGACCGATGCCCAATCACCCGCAACCGGCCTGTTGTCGGACGAGGACGGCTACCACACTGCTCCGACCGCGGTGACTGTCCATGACGGTCGTATCTGGAAGGGATTCGAGTTCGCACCGGACTCGAATCGACGCACTTGGCGCGTGTTTGTCATCTCTGCGGACGTTGATGCAGACCTCCTGGATCGACGCTCGTGGCGATTTACTTCACAGATCGATAGCTGGGACGAGTACCAATGGATCGAGGGAAACATGGTGGTGACGCCAGAAGGGAGCCTGGTCGATATCCTGCGTAGCAACAACCTCCAGCAGAAGGATCTTTCCCTACCTTTAACCACCAACCCTTTGCCAGAGGTTCTTTACGTGGTTTGTTTGTACGTGACATTTTTTTAGCAACTCTTTGTAATCTTAACTTAATGGATTTATCACTTTCCTTTGGTAATCTTACGGTTAGCCACCCCGGAAATCCAATATCATATACATTGCCATTTATCGGCACTAGTAGTCCAGACATTAAAAGATGATTTCCGATAGGAATATCATCTCTTGAAAGTTTAATTTTATTTCTTTTTAATCTACGTGCATAAGCAATCATTGCTTTTTGATCACGGTGTCTAATGACGCGACGTTGCAATTTTCTAAATCTCCTGAAAAAGAAGTGAAGACATAGTAGACCTATAGTTAGAGCAATGCCAACTTTTTCGCCTCTTAATGTAGACACATAGATTCCGGCAAGACACCAAATAGGAAGCAAAACTAGAACATTGAATACTAATGTTAGTGCTGAACCACTATATTTAGGAGACATCTTCCTCTCGATAGAAGGACCTGCAGCAATCATGATATTCGCATTAAGCGCTTCGTCTATTCCACCTTTGGCTGCCATCGCAGCAACAGGATTAACTGGAGCTTCATCGATCCACCTTTTTATTGATTTTTCAGTAGATAATGCAAGCGCAGTTTCCATATCTTGCCCACTAACTTCAATTCCAAGAATTCCACATAATGCAATAACACGGGGATCCATGGGGTCACTTTCAATCAACTCTTTTTGGATGCTATGTGCACCATGCCAATTGCCCATATCAAGAAGGCATAAAGCAGCTGCAATTCTAGCTCTAACAGAAACAGGTTCTTGCTTTATTAAATTCAAGGATAATTCTAAGCCTTCATCTGCTCTATTTTGAGCTCTAAGTAATGCTACCGATCCAAGTTTTGACACAAAACTTAATCTGTCTTTATGACCAGAATCTTCGTTTGAAATTGGATTCCACCCTTTGAGTCTCCCCATCATCGAGTGAAGGTGATCAATACAGGAATTATTTTCCCAATCCCACAAATCATCTTCTGTAACATCACCATTCCAAGGATCCATCCATTCAATCATAAATGCTAGAAGTTCTGGTTCATCGTAACCTTCAGGTTGTTCCATTCCACGTAATGATTCTCTTGCAGCATCCAAACGGCGACTACATAATTGTCCAGCAGCAATTATCATTCTTGCTTCATCATCGACTCCTCCTTGCTGTGCAAGAACCTTTCTGGCTTCATCAATAGCGCTAGGCCACAAGCCACGTTGCGCCATCTCTAACATCTTTGCACGAGACTTCTCCATTCTAATGATTGCTTCTTCTCCTTCGATTTGTTCCATTTGAAATCTTCGCAATTGATCTAAATCTTCTCTTAATGCAGCTTGATCAATCAAATCTCTCATCCAATCTCCGGCTCCAGAAAGTATCACTCCTTCTCTTCTTTCATCAGGTGAAAGATCAAATTGTGTTCTCTTAAGCTGACCAAATTTTGCAATACTCATTAGCCACGTTAGCATGAAAATAAATTGGCCTACAGCAATAAATATCCACGTAGCTTCTAGAATGACTAATTCATCAAAACCTTGTGACATCATCCAACTTGTAAATGGCATCAGTTCACTGAATTCCTTATAACAAATCATTACGAGTAGAAGAACTGTATATCCACTGAAGCCTGCAAAAGCAAAGTAAAGTAATTTTCCTTGTGCTTGATCTTCAGATCTTATTTCCCTAGGGGCTGCTAAAATAACACCGCCCAATCCCCCAACAGTTTGTCCT
>CAZTZA010000016.1:37513-38186 GCA_964618015.1 uncultured Spirochaetaceae bacterium
TTATAAAATAAGTTTCTAGTTAATTCAAAAATAAATGCAAGTCCGACAATTGCAACGTTCAGCGTAAGGTATAGAGTCAAGGTGGATGCTAGGCTTTTGATGCTCACCCACTGCCGCAAGAGTTCTTGAACAGCACCATCTTGTATCGCCCATTGATATACAGTATGTCCTAATATTCCTCCGAAATTCAAGACATCTTCGGCATTATCAGGTTTGTTTAGCATTACATGTAATACTGTAATTATTCCATTGATAGCGGTTACTGGCATTGTAAGTAGAAATATTACCAATATTGATGAGGCCATTTGTCCCAAAATTCCAGGCTTATCTGGATTGATAGGTGTGGGTTTATTCATCACGCTTCTAATTTTACTTAGTAGAAGCATATTCCATGAGGCACCCATTATTCTCCCATAGGCTAAAATTGTAGGTGCCATAAGAACTAACATCCCATAAACCAACCATCTAGGTGTTAACAATCCATTATTGGTTTGATATCCTAACAACAATACGCCTAATGATGAGCCTAGGAGAATTGCCAGCGTAATTCCTCTTCTAAATAACGTTCCAATTCCCTTTTTACCAACACCCATTTTTTGAAATTGTGCGTTCATAGTTTCCCATGGAGAGAAAAGAATTGGCAATGAAATCATGAATCCTATTAATATCAGAT
>CAZTZA010000017.1:0-1315 GCA_964618015.1 uncultured Spirochaetaceae bacterium
ACATCAGCGGCAACCTGTGGAGGACCGTCATGTTCGATCAAACGTATCTGGTCGACAGTACGCGCCAAGTCACGGTTCCAGAACAAAGCGTCATATGCCAAGTCCAAGTGGAGATCAAGGACGACCAGTGATTCTATATTTTTTTTCAAGACAAACCCAGCTTACAACAGATCACGATAGGGTCGAACTTCCCATTTGTTTTGCCTGCTTGATATTTAACCGTTAGCACCTTTCCCTGATTGATGCCGGCAGTGAGCACCTCCCCATAGAAATCTTCATATGGGGAGGTGCTTAAAATAATTTCATTCGTGCTTCCAAAATTTATCTTCTATATCATTTGGAAGAGTCGGTGCTAATCGCTAAGTTTGCGCACCAGCAAGCTGCACGAATTCATCGACATACGACAACGGACGAGCAATCGCACCACGCCAGAAATCTGGTTGCCGCAAATCAACACCAAGGTGACACTGGGCAAGCTCTTCGCACGTCATTACACCAGTATCTAGAAGCAGTCGACGGTAGTCGGCTGCAAACTCAGAACCTTTTTGAGCCGCTCGAGCAGAAAGACCACTTGCCAACAGATACCCGACTACATACGGGAAATTGTAGAAAGGCACATCGGTGAAATAAAAATGTAGCTTTGACGCCCAGAACAGTGAATGGTAACCATCCTCGGCGAGACCACCGCAGTAAGCTCGTCGTTGGGCGCTGACCATCAACGCATCTAACTCTAGTGCTGTTAACGGGCCTTTCGCGCGCGTTTTATAGAACTCACTCTCAAAAAGGAACCGGGAACGTAGATTCATGAGCATCGACACTGACTCTTCGAGAATCCGGTCAATTAATCTCAACCTTGAGATAGGGTTAACAGTCTTTTCAAGCGCAGCTCCAATTAACAATCCCTCGCAAAAAGTACTAGCGGTTTCCGCGAGGGTCATTGGGTAGCGGGTGGCATAGTAAGGATGATCACGCAGTAACCAGGCGTGGTAAGCGTGCCCGAACTCATGCGCCAACGTGGTAGCTCCTCCAAAAGTACCAGCGTAAGTCATAAAGATCCGAGTCTCCTTGCTCGACGGCAAAGTAGTACAGAAGGCGCCTGCTGCCTTTCCTGAGCGATTGGAAGCCTCAACCCAACGATTAAGGAAAGCATAGTCAACAAACTCACGGAGATCGGTGTCAAAGTCGGCAAAACAATCCTTGATGCATTCAGCCGCCTCCACAAAGACGAGAGGCCCCTCGTCAGCCCCCACTGGCGCCTGAACATCGTACCAACTCATCGAATCTACGCCGATCAGCCCGGCTTTTGCATTTAAAT